>JBDNFX010000353.1:0-5938 GCA_041689575.1 Kapaibacterium sp. (SeqCode) | reverse complement strand
GATCAGCAATAATTCAAAATTACTTGGTTGGATTACATGAAAATTTAGGAATGAAAGTTCCAGTTTATGTTGTGGTTACCCAGTGCGATTTAATGCCAGAGTTTAAAAGCTTTTGTTCAAATGTTCCATCGAGACTGTCTGATGATGGCTTAGGTTGGTCGAATCCCTATTCATTTGAACGAGCATACTCTACACAATGGTTAAATGATGCTTTTACAGAAATTAAACAGCAACTATATGCTGCTCAAATAGAAATCCTTTCACAAGCAAAAAATCCAAATGATTATGATGGATTATTTATGTTGCCAAAAACTGTTTCTTCACTTTTACCAACATTAAGAAACAGAATAGATTCAATATTTAAACCTTCTGCATTTAGCAATGTAATCTTGTTCAGAGGAGTTTATTTATCTGGTCAAGGGATACATTTCCCAGCGGGTGTAATTAATCCGAATGAAGATCAAGAACCTGAAGATTATAGAGGCGCAATCACTAAAGAATATCAAGCTTACGCAAGTGACATATCTCCAACATTAGTTATTCCAGTTGATAATGATTCTGAAGGTTTTCCAAAAATGAATCCATTAGAACTTGCATTAACTCCTACATTAGATCCACGATTTATTGGTAAGGAAAAATTGTTCTTTACTAAGAATTTATTCTCAACAAAAATATTTCAAGAATTTTCTCTTGCAACTCCTGATACTAGAAGCTTCTTTTCGCGAAATAGAACTGTTCTTTTTACTCAAATTTCAACATTCCTTATACCATTAATTTTTGGAGTTGGAATTCTTTTTGCGTATAGTGGTTTAAACAATTCTCAAAGTTCTATGACAAATTTACTCAAAGATATGTATGAATATCTTGGTAATATTTACAAATTAGAACGCTTAAATCAAGAAGTTCCCGACGAAGATTATTTGAAATCTGGTACAAGGGTTGTCAAAGGAATTGCTGAAATTTCTGGTGATAATTTACATTCAATATTTGTTCCTAGTTCATACCTTACTGGCTTACATAGTGATGTGAAATCAATTATTTCCGTTACTTACCATAAAGTAATCTTCAAAGCGATGCTTATTAAGTTGGAATCGAAAGCATCAACAATTGTAACAATTGAAGGGAACGAATCGAACAATGACGATCTAAATTTTTTGAAAGATGTAGTTGGTGTACAAACTAAATCAGTTGATTTGTTAACTGTTTCTAACAATACAGAATTTATTAAACTAAAGGAATATATTGAACAACTTACAAAGTTGGAATATAATATTCTTTTATATAACGATTTAGATAAAGAAGGTACTTTACGTAAAATTAGAGCTTTGGCTTCCTATTTGTTTGAAATAGAATTACCATTACAATTTGAACAAGAAGGAACTTATTACGAACGTTCAGTTGAAGAAAGATCATTAGAAAAATTCCGATACGACAAATATGCAGAGCCTTCACATATTAAAGCCTCGTTGTTAATTGGTAAATTTGCTGAAAGTTTCTTTGATAACAATATTGTTAAAAACCAAGTTACTACTATGGTAACTGGGATTAAAGAACTTGACCAAGCTGTTGGAGAATACAAAGATGTTGAAAATGCTCGTAACTTAGTAAGTACAATTGAATCTACTGAATTGTTACTTTCAAATCCTATGATTGCTTGGATAACAAAACAATTCTTTGAAGGTGGCCCAGATTATAATAAAGTTGTTACCGATCTTCAAAATTCAATGTTGTTAAAAGCAAAAGGTGAAGATCCTAAAGCAATTATAGATTTTCAAGTTGAAACAAGATTAGACCAACTACAAGAATATTTGATTGAGCAACAGTCACCAATGACTGGATTAGTTCTCAATAGAGAAAATAAAGGCGGTGACCTTATTCTGAAAACAGAGTTTACTCCAAAAGTTACAGAATTAAAACTTGCACTTAGCAATTTGCTGAACCAGAAATTTATGTCAGCAAAATATCAAGAATCTATTCCTAACAATGTCGACGAAGGTTCACTTTTGCAATGGAATACCGCTATACTTTCTCAAGCAAATAGTTTGTATGATCCGTTTACGAAATATACAACAGAAGAAATTGGTAAATTACCATTAGAATTTGCATCACTTAAAATGGTAGCAAAAGGTGGATTTAAAACAACATTTGTTGGGTATATTGCACAAGCTGCTAATACTGACCCTATTAGTAAAGATTATAATGAAATACGTTCTGAAGATGATATACGTGCCGAAATTCAAAGTTTTCAAGCAGCAACTGAATCATTGAATCAAATCTTCCGCACAATGCGACAAGAAAGAATTTATGTAGGTGGCGAACAAGATCTACGTGATTTGATTCGTTCTCAGTCTACGAATATTTTCAAATCTTTACGTCAAAGATTAGATAAAGAAAACGTATATTTGTTCAACGATAGGCTCTTAGAAAATTGGAATGGAGACAGAAGGGTTTCTGTACTGTTTAACAATGCTCAAGATTCAGTAGAGTTAGCGGATTATTTAGAAAAGCAGTTGGCAACAGTTACAAGATTCTCAAATGATTATTCTAAAATTCTCACAGACTTCTTAGCGACTCAAGGTGGCGATATGGCCCGTTCTCCGGGATATATTGAATGGCAAAACATCCTTAGAGAATTACAAAAAGAAAAAGATGAAGTACCTGGTAATCACGTAGTATTGTTAGAAAACTTGGTTTATTCTACTTTAAGTATTGAATTAGAGAATTGTTCTGAAGTATTAACTTCTCGAGAAGCAAAACTAAGAATTGGAGAAAGTTTCTTCTTAGATAGAAGAGATAAAATTCGAAAAGCAATGAAAGATCGTTGCGACTTCTTAACTGCATACGAAATTCGAAATGGGTATAATCAATTACGATTATACTTCTCGAAAAGACTACAAGGTAGATTCCCATTTGTTTCAAATACTGAAATTAATGAAGCCTCAGATGCTGAACCAAGAGATATTTTAGACTTCCTTGTTATGTATGACAGATATATGAAAATTGGTGGTGCAAGACTTTCTGAAATGAGAAACAATTATCCACAAATGTTCCAAGCAGCTATATTTTTAGATAATATGCGTTCTATAAGAGATTTCTTACATCCAATAGTTGGAGGTGTTTCTGAAGATAATACACCAACATTTGAAGGAAATCTGTATTTTAGATCTAATGTAAAAAAAGAAGTCAATGGAAATCAGTTAATAGATTGGTATGTAGACATTGGCGGAAAAACAATTCGATCATATTCACCAGATAAACGATGGACTTGGAGATATGGAGATTCTATAAATGTTGTATTCAAATGGGCAAAAGATGCTCCAAAAATGCCAGAATTTAATCCGAACAGACCAGATTTCCCTGTGATTGATGTAAAAAATAGAACTGTTACCTACGCCTTTACGAAAAAGTGGTCGTTAATAGAATTCTTACAAAAATGTGCAATGACTGAAAACGATTGGGACAAATCATTACCCTTAAAAGACTTATATTATATGTTAGGATTTAATTTTAATCTGAAACCTAATTTAGATAAACAAACACAAACGCCATCAAATGCTCCAAATTATGCTAAACTATTTATGCGAGTAGGAGTATTTGGAGCAGATAAGAAAACAGAATTACGAGTAAATACCATTTACCCGACAATTGCTCCTCAATTTGGCTTAAGTAAATAATTACAAGGTACAACAATATGGCAATAGTTGATTTAGAAAAAATACTAGCTCCGATTTCTATAGAAGAACCTTCCGGTGCATATATGTTGTATGAGTCGTTATACGATGACATACGAGAAAATATTCGTGAAGATCAAGATTTGCCACAAGGTGTTTGGCAAACAGATATTAAAAAATCTGATTGGTCCAAAGTTGAAGAATTAGCTTTAGAAGCACTTGAAACAGTAACAAAAGATTTACAGTTGGCTGCTTGGCTTACAGAAGCAATGATGAATCTACGAGGATATGAAGGTTTGTACGATGGTTTGAAGATTATAAATGAACTATCGATGGCATTCTGGGAATCTATTTATCCACCAATTGAAGAAGAAGACGATTTCGAATTTCGTTGTTCTCCATTATCTTGGTTGAATGATAAAGTTTGTATGTCAATAAAGAATGTTTCTATAACACAAAATCATGACGAAAACTTTTCTTGGAATGATTGGGAGTTTGCACTTCATTCAGAAGCAATGGCAAAAAAAGATCCAGCTGCGGCTGCTAAAAAGAAAGAAGAAACAGTATCACACGCTAAAATTGTGAATACTATGATGATTACTCCTATCCAATATTACATTAACGCAGACAAATACTTGAAGAGTTCGTTAGAAGAAATTTATAGGATTAATCAGTTTTGGTCGGAAATGTGTGGTAATAATGCTCCTAGTTTGTTACAATTAAAAGAATCCATAGTTACAATTCATAAAGTATACTTAGATATTTTAAAAGATAGAGCCGAAGAATATGAATCTACAAGTTCCGATTCTTTAGACGATGAATTTGGAGATTCTTATGATGATGATTTAGATGGATCTACTTCCTTTACAGGAACAAAAATTAAAACTCGTGCAGATGCATATAGAATGTTAGATGCAGCTGCAGAGTATTTAGCAAGAATAGAACCTCACTCACCAACACCATACTTGGTAAAACGTGCAGTTTCTTGGGGCAATATGAACGCTGTTGATGTATTCCAAGAGCTTGTAGAAAACAAACAGCAACTACAAGATATCTTCAAATTGTTGGGTATGAAAAAATAACTCAATGCAGAAAGATTTAATGTTATGAAAAAATTACGTGAAACAGTAAAATTTGGTGTCGAAGTTGGAAGAGCAATTCGTGTTCGCCGAAGTACCGATAGAATTGGAATGGATATTTCAGCTTCAGAAGCACGCCTAAAACCGAAATCAGAACCGTTACCACACAGTATACCTTTACATCAAAATGTATTTGTAAAGAAGGTTAACTGAAAAGTGTTGTTTAATTTAAAAAAATCGCTATCTTTGTTAAAACCAAAAAAGGGAAACCTTTATTTTTTTCTCTATATTTTCTAGGAGTGTTACATGGCTGAAAGCACGCAGCATAAGCTAAGTAGGGTAAGACCGCCGAGAGTCCAAATTACGTATGATGTGGAAATTGGAGGCGCGATTCAGAAAAAAGAGCTTCCATTTGTAGTCGGGATCATGAGTGACTTGGCTGGAAAAACTGCTCTACCACGTTTGAAAGACCGTAAATTTATTGAAATTGACCGTGACAATTTCAATGACGTCTTAAGATCAATCAATCCGACATTATCGTACAGAGTATCTAATACTCTTAAAGATGATAATACGAAATTGAATGTATCTTTGAGCTTTAATCATATAGATGATTTCGAACCAATAAGTGTTGTTACTCAAATCGAACCACTTCGTAAATTATACGAAGCTCGTCAAAGATTAACAGATTTAATTGCTAAACTTGATGGTAACGATGCATTAGATGCTTTACTTCAAGATGTTGTTTCAAAAACAGAAGAGTTAGAAGAACTTAAAACCGCAACAGTAAGTGGAGGGACCGAATAATGGCTGAAGAATTAGAACTACAAGGTGGTGCTGCAGTTGATGTAGAAAACCTCCCTTTACTAGAAAAAATTATCCTTCAAGGAAATATGGCACGCGATGAATCACAAAAATCGTATGCTTCAAACTTGATTGGTGAATTTGTTACTCAAATCCTTGATGAAGGAATGACAGTAAGCCATGATACCGTTGAAATGATTCAACGACGTATTGCTGAAATTGATTCTTTAATTTCTGCACAGCTTTCAGAAGTTATGCATTCTGGAGAATTTCAACAATTAGAAGGCGCTTGGCGTGGTTTGAAATATCAAGTTTTCAATACGGAAACTAGTACTTCACTAAAACTTCGTTTAATATGTGCTACTAAAAAAGAAGTTCTTAATG
>JBDNFX010000352.1:0-4999 GCA_041689575.1 Kapaibacterium sp. (SeqCode) | reverse complement strand
GAAGGATATCACCTACTATACAGATTCGTAATCCTTTTAATTTTTTTCCAATTGTTTTTTCAATAGTAAAGGCGTCTAACAATGCCTGAGTTGGGTGGTTTTGTTGTCCGTCTCCAGCATTTAGAAATTGCATTGAAGAGTGATCGTTCAAATATTTGACGATTCCAGAGGATTGATGGCGAAGTACCATTATGTCAACACCCATGGCTTCTAAAGTATGGACAGTATCAAGTATAGATTCACCTTTTTGTTGGCTACTTGTTGCAGCAGTGAATGTAATGACATCTCCTCCTAAACGCCTTGCAGCTAATTCGAAAGAACATTTTGTTCTGGTAGAATTTTCAAAGAATGCTAAGGCTATTGTCTTTTCACGTAAGGTAGATGGAACAGTATGTGTTTTTTGCCATTCATTTAAGTACGTGGAGGATAAATCAAATATTTGACAGATATCATTCTTAGATAACTGCTCTATAGAGATAATGTGATGATGTGGAAAATTGTACATAGGTTATAAGTATAGTAAAAATGGTAATACTAACGATGTATTATAAAATAAATATACAGTAACGGTTGCAAAAATTGCAGCCACTATGTCATCGGCAAGAATAGAAAATACCGTTTTTTGATTATTAATTAAGTTAATTGGAAAAGGCTTCCAAATATCAAAAAGTCTGAATAATCCGAATCCTATAATATACCAATAAATTGATACTGGAATGAAGAAGAATGAATACAAAACCCACATACCAATAAGTTCATCGAGAACGATTAATGAGGCATCGTGTGAAAAAATAGAATCGATTTCCGGAATTACTACCATAAAAATTATGGAGCATATTATGACTAAAACCGGTAGTATGTAAACACGTATTTCAAAGGGAACAAACAAAATGCTCATTGCAACGAATGAACCAAATGTTCCGGGGGCTTTTGGTAATAAACCAACACCACCAACTGTTGCAAGTAAAAATTTACATTTTAACGGAAATGACATTTCAGAAAAAGTTATTTTTTCCACGAAAACCCTTTGTATAAATACTCTACTCCAGTCCAAAGGCTGTATGCTGTTACCGTTAATAACAAAAAAGAAAAGATTTGTTGTATAGGAATAGTGTGTTCAATATTCAAAATAACTGTGTTTGAAAAAAGTTTTTGTAAAACAATGAATATTAAAATTATACTTAATACAATCATTTGATAGAACGTTTTGATTTTCGCTGCAAATGATGTAATAAAAGGTCGTTCATTATTATTCATTCTCCATCGAAGTAATGTAATTAAAACATCTCGAATAGTTATAACAACGAACATCCAAAATGGCATAATGTTTACACAAACTAAGTAATAAAAAGTTGTTAAGGTTAATACTTTATCTGCAAATGGATCGTAGAAACTACCCCATTTGGTTTGTACATTCCAGCGACGAGCTAACCATCCATCGACATAATCGGTATAGGAAGCAATAAAGAATATAATTCCTCCAAGTAGTACTTGCAAAGATGATTCAGACAAAAGAAGGAAAAAGATAATCGGAGCAACGACTATACGAATGGTAGTAATTATTGATGGTATCGTTGCTTTCATACCTTATTGCAATGAAATAGCAGAAGAAATAATTGAAGAAAATTCTTCAACTTTTAAGGATGCACCACCTATTAACCCACCGTCGATACTTGGTTGCGAAAGTAGTACTAAAGCGTTTTTTGCATTCATACTGCCACCATAAAGAATTTTTGTAGAAAGAGTATGACCGAACTGATTTGTTACAATATGTAAAGTTTGGCGAATAAAAGAATGAGTTTCTTCAGCCATTTCAGGAGTAGCCGATCTTCCAGTTCCAATTGCCCAAATTGGTTCGTATGCTATTACTGTTCGTTCTACTTCATCGAGAGTTAAACCTTCAAAAACTGCACGAATTTGTTTTTCTAAAACTTCTTCTGTTTTCCCAGATTCTCGTTCTTCTAAAGATTCTCCAATACAAACAATTGGAGTTACATCTTTCGATAAAACCATTTTTACTTTTTGAGCGACAATTTCATCTGATTCAAAGAAATACAATCTCCGTTCAGAATGACCAATGATACAATACACACATCCAATTGCCTTTACCATAGAAGCAGATACTTCGCCTGTAAAGGCTCCATTTTCTTCAAAATGGCAGTTTTGTGCTCCCACTGAAATAGGACTTGTTGAAAGCACAGAAACTACAGTCGAAACATTTGTAAACGGTGGACAAATAACGATATGAACATTGGGATTTTGATTTGCCATTTCATCAATTTTTCCAGAAAGTTCTTGAACAAACATTTTTGCTTGTGCAGGAAGTAAATTCATCTTCCAATTTCCTGCAATTATAAATTCTTTCATTTTGTGTTACCCATTACTTTATAGATGGTGTAATTTACTAAATCTTTATCGGAATCAAAACCTATCCCTGAAATAGTTTCTTTTGGTGAGTCTATAGTAACTGCTTTATCGGATTCAAAATGCTGTCGCAATTGCACCCAACGAAGTAAAGGAGTTCTTACTTTGGTTTTTGAAATATAGGAATAAACTTCAACATTCCCATACGCATTCATATCCTTAGTATTATCATAGATGACAGCACTATCGCACGTTAATATTGTTTCAACAGTAGAAGTAAAAGGCTTATACAATTTAAGTTGAACATTACCTGTAAGAATGGTAATCATTTTAGATTCGAATATGAGTGCTTTGTCGCCTTTTACAACCGAACGAACAGTTGTTGAATCGACTAATTGCAAAATGATTGAATATGAAATATGGGTAGGAATAGAAGCATCTTTTGTCCCTTGACCTTTAGGTAAATCTTGATTTTGACAACCCAATAGAACTAAAAAACAAAGGGAAACACCAAATATGAATTTAAGTGGTTTCACGTAAAAACTTCTGAGAATAAATGTGTAATTCAACAATTTCAGTCAAAAAATCTTCCACTTTTGAAAGTGGCATTTGAGTTGCAGCATCACTTTTTGCTTTAGATGGATTCGGATGTGTTTCGAAAAACAATCCATCAACCCCTACAGCTACCGCAGCCCTTGCTAAAGAACGAATATACTGTGGACTACCACCAGATTGATTTGAAATACTCGGAGCTTGTACAGAATGTGTTGCATCGTAAATCACAGGGACTTTCATTTCTTTCATTATCAGTAATGAACGGAAATCCACTACCAAATCATTATATCCAAAAGTAGTACCTCTTTCTGTAACCCAAATATCAGACCCACCGCCACTTCGTACTTTATCAATGGCGTATTTCATAGCTTCTGGTGCTAAAAATTGTCCTTTTTTGATATTAACCGTTTTCTTAGATTTCCCTGAAGCTACCAATAAATCAGTTTGTCTGCATAGAAATGCAGGAATTTGAAGTACATCAACATAAGGAGAAACTATTTTAACATCTTTTACTTCATGAACATCAGTCAATATAGGAACATTCCATTTTTCTCGGACTGAGGCAAGTAATTCTAGAGCTTCATCGTCGCCAATTCCTTGAAATGATTCTCCGCTTGTACGATTGGCTTTTTTATATGATGCTTTGAAGTAAAAAGTGACAGGTAATTTTTTGGTAATTTCCACTAATCTAGTAGAAACTTCTTCGACTACTTCTTTTGATTCGGCTAAACAAGGTCCTGCAATAATAATCATCATATTTAAGAAAATCGTTCTATAAATTCAGAAACTACAGGATCAGTCGAAGTTTGAAGTTCATCTACAGTTCCGGAAAAACAAACTACTCCTTGATCTAACATTTTTACTTGATGTGCGATTCTATATACCGAAAACATATCGTGAGTAATAACTAAGGAAGTAACTTTAAACTTTTTAGCTAAATCGGCTATGAGGATATCAATTTGTTCACTTGTAACAGGATCTAAACCAGTTGTAGGTTCATCGTAGAAAATATATTCCGGACTGCCTGTTAAGGCACGTGCAACTCCAACTCTTTTTTTCATTCCACCAGATAAATCGGAAGGTTTTTTATCCTTAAGAAGTTTCCACTCTTTTTCGAATCCTTCTGATTGAAGATCATCAAAATCTGGCAACAAACCAACTGCAGAAAGAACTCTTTTTGCTTCGTCTTCTAGAGTTTGAATTTTTTTTTCACCATGCTCAAACATTCTGAATATAACATTTTCAAATACTGTCATAGAATCGAACAATGCTGCACCTTGAAAAACATACCCTACGGAACGTCTTATACGGAAAAGTTCTTTTTGTGTCAAAGTAGCTATGCAAGATCCATTGAAGGTAACAGAACCTATGTCAGGTTGCAATAATCCAACAATATTTTTTAAAAGAACACTTTTTCCACTGCCCGATTTACCAATAATACAGGTTGTTTGACCTTCTTCTACAACAAAAGAAATCCCTCGAAGAACTTTTTTTACTCCAAAGGATTTATGAATATTTGTAAGTTCTATCATCTTTTAAAGAATATACTTACTAAGATCTACATTCAGAACAAGTTTCGACAATTTTGACTGCACAGTTTCTGAGGTAATTGTGAGTACTTTGTCTTTCAAGTTGTCAGGAGCATTAAAAAGGACATCTTCGAGAAGATTTGTCATAATTGTATGTAACCTTCTTGCCCCTATGTTAGCAACATCGTCGTTTACTTTTGCAGCAATGGAAGCAATTTCTCTAATTCCACTTTCTTCAAAAATCAACTCATAGCCATCAGTTTTAATTAAAGCACAGTATTGTTTGATTAAGGCATTTTCAGGAATGGTAAGAATTTTTACAAAATCTTCTTCAGTTAATGAACTTAACTCAACTCTGATAGGAAATCTACCTTGAAATTCCGGTATTAAGTCAGATGGTTTAGAAACATGAAACGCTCCAGATGCGATAAATAAAATATGATCTGTTTTGACAGGTCCATACTTCGTGTTAATAGTGCTTCCTTCTACTATAGGTAACAAGTCTCTTTGTACACCTTCACGTGAAACTTCTGGACCTCCTGAGGATTTTG
>JBDNFX010000351.1:0-6342 GCA_041689575.1 Kapaibacterium sp. (SeqCode) | reverse complement strand
TGTTGCTAAAAAAGTTTTAGTTCTGTACCCCTGTAGTAAAAATTGTTTGGTTTGTTTAATATCCGAAGTTGAAATAGGAGTAACTCCAATTGTAAGAATTCCATCTGCTTCATTAAGCTGATTTAATGCAGTATCTTGAGGTGTGTATTCAATGGAAATGGTGTGATTAACATTAACAGGAATATCAACATCAGGCAAAATAATTGGAAAGTTCAAAAATTGTCTGAAAATATCTGGGATTTGATTTTTTTCAATAAGGAAGTATGGCTTATTTGCCCCCCCAAATCGAACTGGAGCAGAAGATCCATTTTTGATAGTAAAATCTTTTTTTGTACTTTCTCCTAACAACACAAATCCAAAATCTACCGTATCCACATTTGGTTCAATAACAATAGAATTATCAATTTGAAATGCAAAACTGTTGGAGAACGCTAAAAAACTAAGAAAAAATATGCTCAAAAGTGTTTTCATAGAAACGAATATACAGAAAAAAATTAAAAACTGCCAATTCAGATGAATAGCAAGACTTGCGAATGCAGCATTATGTCATATCAATTGTAATTTTGTCATTAGATATCGTACTTTTGTCAGTATTAGATTTAATATTATGCCACTGTGTCATTATTTCGAAATCGTTTTTTATGTTGGCACACCTTATGCTTAAAGTAATTCTAATAAAATTATTCTATTTTTTTGAAAAGAGGATCTAATGCCAGTAGTACTAACTTGGAATCCACCGAACGAATTCCAAAATTTTGAAAAAGAGTTGTTCAATACTGCTCATAATAAAGGTTGCTGTACAAAAGTACACAAAACAGACGAAGTTCAAACTGAAAAATCGTGGAAACCAACAGCAGATATTTTATCAGAAACTGAATACTACAGTATCAGGGTTGATCTACCGGGACTTAGCAAAGAAGACATTCATTTATCGTTTGAAAAAGGAATGTTAACTTTACGAGGTGAACGAAAACAAGTGGATAAAGAAAAGACCGTTCGAAACGAAAGAATCTTTGGAGAATTTGAACGAAAATTCAAAATGTCTTCTGAAATACAAAGTGATTTAATTACTGCAGAATTTAGTAACGGTGAGTTACATATAACTGTTCCGAAGAAAATCAGTGAAGAACGCGTCATATCAATATCAAACAATTAAACTATCAATTACTATCAAAGAAATGGAACTCCAATGAGTAACATCACATTTAACCCAACAAAAACTATGTTGGACGTAGAACGCGAATTTGGTAAAATATTTTCAATGTTTGGATCTCCGTTTCGTAAAGTTGATTCAGAATATGAAAACGCAGTATGGACTCCGTTAGCAGACGTAGCTGAAGACAAAATTAGTTATTTTATTACTCTAGACCTTCCGGGAATTAAACCAGAAGACGTAAAAATTACCTACACAAATGGTAAATTACAAGTAAGTGGTGAAAGAAATGCAGAAACAGAAACAAATGATAAAAACTATCATAGAGTTGAACGCTCGTATGGTAAATACTACCGTTCATTTTCATTGCCAGACACTGTTGAGTCAGATCATATCAAAGCAGACTTCCAAAATGGTCAGTTAACAATCATTGCCCCAAAAATGGAAAAAGCATTACCAAAAGAAATTCAGATTTCTGTGAAGTAATTTTTGTAATTTGATTCTAAAAAAGAAAAAGCCTCTTGGTAGCTGCAACACTTAGAGGCTTTTTCTATTTTATGTACGTCATTTTACGTTCATAACATAGTATATGATTTTGCAGTTTGGAGGAATACTTGAATATCTTCTCGGAGTGGGTACAACTTTAGAGCATATTCTAGGAATTGAATTGCAAGTTGTTTCTTTCCCAATTTAAGTGCAATATCTGCTAATCCTACTAAACACCCAGCTTCTTTTTTATTGAAAGTTAGCCCCAGTTTAAAAATTTCTTCCGCTTTTTTATAATCTCGTAACATTGTACAAGTTCGGCCAATCCGGAAATAAATCTGTTCTTTTGGAATTGTATATTCACCGGCAACCGATGCCAAGGGATCAGGACTGTTACTACATTTTTCAAATTCTAAATAAGCTTGTAAAGCCTTTTGATAATTCTGTAGTTCTGTGTAGCATTCACCAAGTATAAATTGTGCAAAGCCTTGTTTTGGTAATATCGATAAAGATTTTTCAGCATTTTCAATTGCTTCTATGTAGGCTTTTCGTTGAAATTGAACAATTCCTAAGTAGTTTAAAGATTGTGGAGTTACAATGGAATCGTTTTTAACGTATTTAAGTGAAAGAGTTAAGTCTTTTTCTGCTTCATCATTTTTCCCTAAGGCCATATAAGTTTTACCACGTTGCATGAGGTTATAGGCATCATTTGGTTTTCTTTCTAAAGCTTTTGAAAGTAATTGTAAGTTTCTTTCTTGTTTAGACACCATAGAAGTTGGTGAAAGGTTATACCCAGTATGTAGAAAATGAATGGTAGTATATGCAACTTCATACCCTGATCGAAAAATAGATTCGAGAACTTGTTCGTGAATTATACCTTCGAATTGAATGTTTTCTCTATTTCGAAACAACCGTAACAAATTTGTTGTAAAAACATCTTTTCCACCATCAGCTCGTTCAAAAAACGATTGAACAGATATGAGGAAACCTCCAGTTGACGTTTGAACATTGTTTAATGTTCGAAGTACTTGATCGGGATTCATTAACTGTTCATCGGCATCAATACTTAAAATCCATTCACAACTTGCATTTTGGAGTGCAATATTCCTAGCCTTTGAAAAATCGTATTCCCAAGGTGCATCAATAATTATTGCTCCATATTCATTAGCAATTACCTAGGTTCGATCTGTAGAACCAGTATCGACAATGATAATCTCATCAACTATATCTGTTAAAGAATGGAGGCAATCTTTAAGGGATTCTTCTTCGTTTTTAACAATCAAACAAGCACTAATAGAATTCATAGTTTCAAATCTACAAAAAAAAGCACCAACAAAAAATTTGAAGATGCTTATTCAGAAATTGAAAAATAATCAAAGACTATAAAAAAGGAATTTTAACAATTTCAGCATCGAAAAGTTTTCTTCTTGCTTTGATTCCAAAAATTGTACCCGGTTCTGAACAATGCGTAGCAACATAACCCAATCCAATTCCATAACCTAAATTTGGAGATAACGATCCACTTGTAACCGAACCAACGATTTCACCTTCAAACTCAATTTCATAACTATTACGTGCGATAAATTTTTCACCAATAATTTTGAATCCGACTAATTTACGTTGAACTCCAGCTTTTTTTACTTCATTAATTACATCAGATCCATTAAAAGTACCTTTTGCTAATTTTGTAACCCAGCCAAGACCTGCTTCTAAAGGATTTGTTTTTTCCGTAATATCATTACCATACAAACAATACCCTTTTTCTAATCGAAGAGTATCCCTTGCACCAAGACCAATAGCTGCTATACCAAACTGTTTTCCTGCTTCAAACACAGAATTCCAAACAGTCGTTGCTACTTCTTCATCGCCTTTGAAATATAATTCAAATCCAATTTCGCCTGTATAACCAGTTCTAGAAAATATCACAGGAATACCATTAATTTCTCCATCTACAAAACTATAATAAGCAATAGAAGAAAGATCAATTGGAGTTAGTTTTTGCAAAGTTTGGATAGAATGAGGACCTTGAACAGCGAGTAAAGAATACTCATCGGATTCATCTTTTAATGTAACGGAATATCCTTTTGTATTTTCTTTTGCCCAAGCAAAATCTTTTACAACATTCGATCCATTTACAACCAACATATAGTGGTCACCACAATGATAAACTAATAAATCATCAACAATTCCACCATTTTTCAAACACATAGTAGAATATTGCGCTTTACCTTTTTCTAACTTTGATACATCATTAGTAGTCAAATTTTGAAGATAAGCTAATGCATCCTTCCCTTTAACTATAAATTCTCCCATGTGCGATACATCGAATACGCCAACAGCATTTCTAACTTTGTCGTGTTCAGTTAGAATTCCTGAAGGATAATGAATTGGCATTGTAAACCCAGCGAAATCTACAAATTTTGCTTGTAGTTTTTCATGCAATGTATAAAATTTGGTTTTTTTCATGTGCCTTAATCTAAAAGTGGAATATATTTGAAAATAAATTATCGTTGAATATGGGTAACTACCCATTCAGAAATTTTTTGTGTTGCTTCATTCGAAGGCCAATGTCCACCTTCAAAAGAATATATTTGGTTTGTTACGCCATATTTGTCAAGAATTGATTTGTACAATTGAGATGTCTGAATTGGTACTACATTGTCTTGATTTCCATGTAATAATAGAACTTCTATTCCAAACCTTTTAAAATTTGAAATGTTTTCTTCTAATCTTCCTTCTTGGTATAAACTACCGCAAATGGAAACTACACTTGAATAGTTTTCAGGATATCTGCTTGCTAAAACTGACGCATAAAATCCGCCTTGAGAAAAACCAATAACAACGCAAGGATTAAATCTATGTACATTTAGTTTTTTTCTTGCATCCATTAAAACATTGTTATACCATTCTGCAGAATAGTCAACAATTATAGATTTCAAACTATCTGGAGCTTGTAAATCTTCACCCGCAGCTGAGAATCTATGTACTCCTCGTTTCAAAGTTTCGGCTACTTGAGTGTAGGTTCCTTCTGGGCAGATAAAAATTGCATCAGAAATGTTTAACTGTTTTGCCCAACGTAAGAAAACTATTGGTTCTTGAGAATTACCGTGTAACAACATTACAAGATGATACTTCAATTTTGGATTGTATTTCGGTGGGTAGAGTACTCTATACTTCCCAATTCTTTTTTGTAATGCAAATTCATACGGGAATTCATCCTTGACTTTTCTATTCTGTGAATTCAAAGTTGAAACCATTAGAAATGCAAGGAAAAGAATCACAATCTTCATTCTATTTTCTATATTGCTGAACATTAATTTCGTATCGACGAATTTTGTTATGCAAAGTTTCACGGCTTACATTAAGCATAGCTGCAGTTTTAGAAACATTTCCGTTATTTACTTTTAATGTCGATTCTATTTTCATTTTATCAACTAAGGAAATATCCTCTTTCAATGAGCGATCAGTGGAAAAAATTAATGGGTTTTGTTCCAAAGAATTTTGTGTTGTATCCAAATACAACGTACTTGTATGCGAAAGGGCATTATGAAGGTCAGAAAGTTCAATTTCTGATTTCATAATAGTTTGTAATGCCACTCGCAAAGAAGAATACAATTCACGAATATTTCCATTCCATTCTCTATTTTTCAAGTAGTCAATTGCAGATGGAGTAAAAGATTTTGATTGTTCAAAATCAGTATTATGTACTTTCGTATAATATTCTATTATCAAAGGAATATCGTCTTTTCGTTGTCTAAGAGGAGGAATGTAGATTTCACACTCTCGTAACCTATGGTATAATTGTTCACGGAACTTACCTTCTTTAATAGCAGCAACTAAATCTTTATCAGTAGCTGATACAAATCGAACATCAATTTTTTCAGGTTCTACAGACCCTACCTTACGAACTATTTTTTCTTCAATTGGCAGTAATAAATTTGCTTGTAATTCAGTTGACAAATCTCCAATTTCATCTAAGAATAAAGTACCTTTTGTAGCTTGATGGAACAGACCTTTTTTGTTGTCCATTGCACCGGTAAATGCTCCACGAACATGACCATACAACTCAGATTGAAAAATTTCTCGAGGAATATTTGGGATATCTACAGTTACGAACATATTTTTCGAACGACGAGAAGCAGCATGAAGAGCCTTTGCTACTAACTTTTTACCTGTTCCGGTTTCGCCAGAAACTAATACATTCAAATCAGTACGAGCATAATTTAAAATTTTATTACCAACTTCAAGAATTTGAGGAGAATTACCAATTATTCCTTGTTCTTCTAAGAAACGAAGTAACTCAATGTTTTTTGACTTTCCACCAATTGATTCACTTGCAGTTTTTAAAACATCAATAATTTTGTCTTGAGCAAGAATAGATTTTTCAATAAAATTAACTGCTCCAATCTTTGTGGCTAACACAGCAGTTTCAATAGTTCCTTTGCCAGAAATCATTACTACTGGAACTGTAAAGAAGTGTTTCACTGTATGTGCTAACATATCCAATCCGGTCATACGAGAACGATCTCCAAATTCAATATCTAAGAACATCAACGAAACAGAATTTGCATTTTTTTCTAAAAAAGCTATAGCATCTTCAGGTGAATGATGCATAATTGGCTTCCAGCCTTGAGACCGAACAATTTCAGCTAAGGTTGAACAAAAGTCTATATTATCATCAACTATCAGTATGTTTTGGCTCA
>JBDNFX010000350.1:0-3408 GCA_041689575.1 Kapaibacterium sp. (SeqCode) | reverse complement strand
GCCCCTTGAGGGAGAGGGACGGGGTGAGGGGTAAATTCTTAACCACCCAACGAAAGGCTCCCTCTCCCCTTGAGCGGAAGAGGCGACAGGGGAGAGGGGTAAGTTAAACCCTCCCCTTACTCCTTTCCTTCGATGTGTGCGATTTCCTCGTCGGTGAGGTGATACAGGGCGTACACCATTTTGTCTATAGTTTCTTCTTCGGTGGTGGTGGCTTCGCCGCGTTCTTTTTTTGCAAGGATTATTTCCACTAATTCCTCAAACGGGCGTTGCTCCTCTTCACTGATTATCGGGATTGGGAGAGTAATTACTGAATCTTTTGTTAGACTTAAACCCTTTTCTCCGAGTTGAGATGAAATTTGCCGAATAGCGTATCCAATCAAACAAGAGTTCATTATAGAAATTAGATAAAATGGTTTATCTGTTATTATCATAAAGCAAGTCTTTTGTAAAAACATTCCTTTTTTAACAATTGATAAGTTTAAGTTTTGATCTGTTTCAGCCCACACTATCTTTTCCTTCTCAAATTCTTCGTAGTAGGTGTTAGCACATCGTTGTAGAGCATACCATTCATATCTAATACCGGTTTCTGATTTATTCCTATTTAAGAGTTTATCTTTGAATGAAAACAAATGATTGTAAATTGCTGGGTATTGGGCTATAAAAGCATTTTCTGCTTCAATTGATGCACCTGATACATTCGGGTCTTTATGTAAAGGGAAATGCCAAGGAATAAATATCAACCACAAATCGGCAAATTCGGCTTGGTAGCGTTTTATATCGCGTCCACGAAGGATTCGTTTGATTATTTCTGCGTTTTTGGGGTCAGCTGCAATGAGTTCGTCTTTCTTTGCACCATCAATTATGAATGCTTCGTTGTATCCAGTTAACACACCACGATAAATATTGATATCCCAATCTTTAAGTGGAGTGCCGTATTATTCAATCTTCTTTTTGATACCTATTTCAATTGGGTTTAGAATCACCCACGAATCGCCTCCAGCAGTAGGACTAAATTTATAACTGTTGTTTCGAATAGTGTCGTCAAAATTTTTACTTTTTCTAATCGTAACAGCAGGGAAGGAACGTTCGGGACTGATATTGTTAGACCCAATATAAATACAGGTTTCCACCGTAGCTGATTCAAAAACACCAGGTCCCAAATCGAGTAAACGAACACCTTGTTTTTTTGCCAAGAACGTGCGTAACCCAACGCCATACCCAGTTCGCATCCACTTATTCGACACAATCATACACAACAACCCCGTCTGTTTTGCAAGGGTAAACCCATATTCGATAAACATCGCATAGATATCGCCAGTACTTGCAAAACTTTCAAAGCCCAATGGTTTATACAATTCACCCAAAGCCCCACCATCCTTCTGCAACTGAATATATGGCGGATTCCCAATAACAATATCAAAACCTGTTTTTTGGGTTACTTTAGGATTTAGAATATCAGGAAAATCTAATTTCCAATCAAAAAATTGGTATTGTCGATTGGGGTCATTTATACATCTTTCAATTTCAGCAAGTGCCGATTCTAATTTACTTTTTTGCAAATAATATGCATCAATTAATTTTTTATTTGTAGACTTTGGGGTAACTAAATGATTGACCATAATGAGAACACTTTCCTTAAGTAAGGATAGCTTTCTTGACCTAATGTCTGCGGATAAATCTTTTTTGTTCTCTTTGCCAGCAAAGTATTCTTTTTGTAAATCGGAAATTTTTTTGAGAAGTTCTTTCTTTTTGGATAGATTGTGATTGAAATCTAACTTAGAAAGAGTTTCATCAATATCCCAGTTAATTACTACCATTGTATCGTTGAACAAGGAAGCAAGGGAATTACCAACAACGATTTTGTAATCAAGATTAGGAAGTGGACTTGGACTATCTTCGTCTACAATAAGCGAAAGCCAAAACCGAAGCCGAGCAATGTCAACTGCACCTTTTTCAATATCTACACCGTAAATACTTTTTTGAATAATGTTTTTCTTCACAGAAGCATAAGAAAAAGTATCAAATGATTGAAATTCTAAGTAATGCAAGAACTGTAAAGTAGAAAAGATTTCGTTCAGTAAGCCCATAGGGAATGCACCAGAGCCAATGGCTGGGTCGCACACTTTTACACTGTTTAATGCATCTTTGAACATTTCTAAATGAACTTCAACAAGTTCTTTTTCAGATATGTCTAAAGAACGCTGCAAAAGGTGTACAATATGAACTCGCTCAATAGAACTACTTGGTTCCGATTCGGAAAGTAATAGTTGACCTTTACGACCATGATTGATACCGATAAGCGCTGTTTGTACATCGCCTAAAGCACCACCACTAGTAACTGCCACGCCTTTGGATACAAAATAAGTAACTAAATACTGAATTAACGATTGTTGACACATATACTGCACTATGGATTTAGGAGTATAAAATGCACCTTTGTCTTTGTTGTCTTCAAGCAAGTTTTCGAAAATATGCCCTAACATTTCAGGATCTACGGCTATAGTGTGGTCGTTAGGGTCGTCCTCGTAAATAGTGAAATTATAAGAATCGAATTCATCGAAAAGTTTTTCGAAAAATTCCCTGGGGATAATCATATCTGGATTATCAGTAGAATCTTTTTCAAAAAGTCCACCGTTTAAAAACGGAATTTTGCAATTAGGAAAACCTTCAATAGAAACTAAATCGTTTGTAGCGGTTCGGTCTGAATTCAATATTGAGAAAAACAACGGATAGAGAAAACGAGGATAAAAATTATCCTTGTTTTCACAAGACTTAAAAAGATCTTTCAGAAACGATTGCGACCCTTGGTTCCATTGTTTGTCAACAGGCACACCAAGCCACCCTTTTTTCTGAATAAAGTAAAGAAACACAATACGCCCTAAGAGCTTTTTACAAAAATCACGAACGACTTTCGCATCACTTTTAAAATAGATAGCAAAAACTTCAGGTTTACTATTTTGCTGAACTTCTTTTAACTTTCCATCTACCTTGGTATAAACAATGCCACTAAAATGAAGCACTAACCATTCGTATAATTTCTTGTATTTATCAAAAAAGTCTTTCGACATTTTTTCAACCGAAAAGGCATCTTTAACACTACGAATTGTAATTTCTTCATTGTAGCGAAGACTTTCGAAACGCTGAACAGCAGTACGAACCGATTCCCCTTCACCCAAAACGTATGTAAATCGTTTTGGTTCGGTAACATTAGAAACAACCATTCCATCTTCGGAAAGTTCACCTAATTCTGTAACAAAAGTAAAACGCCATTTCGAACTTTTAGAATCCACAAAGACAATAAATGCAGCATCAGTATTCTGCCAATACTTTTTTAATAAATTTCGCAACCCTACGCGGTTACGTTCCAATACTATATTGTCTTTCAGTTGAACTTCAAAAACTGCAATT
>JBDNFX010000349.1:0-1278 GCA_041689575.1 Kapaibacterium sp. (SeqCode) | reverse complement strand
AGCAATTGTTTAAAAAATTGCTTTTTTTGTGCCATTTCCAAAAGCAATTAAACTATCTATTTTTAACACAAGTTGTTTCATTTCTTCTTCTTCAATTGTATCCGATTCTAAAACACCGTTGATTTTCGAAAACAAGGAAATAGTATCTTCCATAGAAATTTGCAATTTCAAGGATGCTTTTTCGAAAAAATCTTTGTCAAATTTTGAAGTGTTTAAGTAATAATTAGTGCGTAAGAAATCAAAAAAATATTGAATTTTCTTTAATGCAATTAATCTATGGTCCTTACTTTGGAAGAATAAAGTTCCTATTGTGTTTACAAAATCTAAAGTATCATTCGAATATGGTTTTACTATTGGAATCGCTCGTTGGGTCCTTTTTATTGAAAATATAATATAGACTGAAGACACAATTAAGAACAAATAATATGCCCATCGTAATCCTTCTTGGGATAGAATATATCTAAGTGGCGAAGAGCTTACATTTGTTCGGTTGAATTTATAATAATTACTCCACAACACCATATTTTTAGGCAATAGAGTAAGAATTGATGTAATCAATTTATTCGATTCTGGTTTTACAATTCCGTAATTTGTAAATAATTGAGGTGACGAAACTAACAGAAATATTCCCCTACCATGTTGTACTTTCATAGCAATTGGTAAAGTATCCCCTTTTGATGCAATCACCGAGGTGTAATTTGAATCTATACTATAAAGGTAACTGTCAAATTTTATCCTACGTTCAGAAATAGTAAAAATTGATTGATTTACTTTATTAATTTTAGGGTAAAAATGTATGGAAACTAATCGTTGGATCGAATCATTAAAAAATTCGTTTTTTCCGTAATTGTATCGATTTGTTATTCCTAATGAATCATAGAAATGTCCCCCTAATTCAGAAGATGCAATTACTACAGTATTCCCTTCAGCTACAAATTTCAATAACATTTCAGTTTCAAATTTATCGGGAGTTAATGTACCATTTACAAAAAAATACGTTGTACATTTTTCACAAGGAGTAGTTAGCGTAGTGTCTACATAAAATGCAGGGTGTTTTGCAGATGATTGTGTGTCGTTTAATGTATCAGCAGTTAAAGGTATTGAATCTTTTTGAAGTAAGCTTGAATCTGTTATAGAATCGACTACAGTCTCAGAAATAATATTACTTCCATATTCATCATTTTCATATTTATACTTTGAAGCTTCTTTTTTAGAAGTTATAAAATAGTTCACTTCTTTAAACTCTAACTCTTCAAAAATTGATTTTTCTGATACTTT
>JBDNFX010000348.1:0-7126 GCA_041689575.1 Kapaibacterium sp. (SeqCode) | reverse complement strand
TTTTCATTTTCTTAGGTATAATTGTTGAACAAATCTTTACAAATTAGCTAATTTTCTTTTCCATGATGTAATCTTCCATTAAAAACCCATTCCCAATGTCAATATCCTCAGAACCAACAATGGAAAATCCACGTGCTTTATAATGTTCTACTGATTCATTAAATCGGTTTACGTTTAACGTAATGGTATCCATTCCTTGTTGTTTTGCAAGTTCGGTTATTGTATCCAACAGTCGTGTTCCCAAACCTTTCCCTTGAGTAGAAGGCAAGATATAGTATTTGTGAATTTTTACTACCGTAACACTACCATACCCAAATTCGAACGAAATAAATCCTTCTGGAATATCGTTTTGCAAAAGCATTATAAACCGATGTCCAGTATTTATTTGATGAACCAACGATTTGTTTGAGTACATACTTTCGAGCATATATTCCATTTGTTCTATGGAAAGTATGTCCTTATAGGCTACAGCCCACGTAGCATGAGCAATTGAACATATTGAGCTAATATCAGAAGCAATTGCTTCGCGAATAACAATCATACATACTTTATTTAGATGAATACGGAGTTTCGTATCGGCTCCAATCCCAAATATTCCATTTTAGATTATCTGGGAATTTATAACCGTGAATTTTCAACGTTAACATAATATTTCCTCGGTGGTGTGCTTCGTGAGCAACAACCCGAGTTAACGTTTTTAATACTCCACCTTCACTTTTACGTTTCATCATAAAATTATTGTCAATTCCACGTTTCAGATATTGAGCAAATTGATCTGCCGATTGCAGTAGCAATCGCTTTATATTTGCCGTTTCCAAGGGAATTTCTACCTTTACAGATTCCTCATTTGGCAAAAGTAAATCTTTTGCCGCTGTTTCCAACCTCCAAAACCGAACATTATGAATATGTGTAAATTGGTAGCCAATAGTCCCACCTCCACGTTTAGACGTAGTCCACGCCAACGCTTCTTCGGAAATAGTTTCTAAAATTTCCAAGTTAACTCCATTATTCTCATACCAAGTCGAAAGTATCTGATCTTCTAGAGTCATATAGTTGTCTTTAGTTTTTTGGTTTAAACTTTGCTAATTCCCTATTTGAAAGCCCCTCTTTCTAACCCACTCCCAAGAGGAGCGAGGGAATTATTGTTTTGTATATTTTACTGAATAGGTTAAAGAATGATGCTTCTTTTAAACTCATCGAAAAATTAGTATTGGATAACTTGACTTTTTTGAGTTAGATGAAACTTCTATAAAATACATTCCATTGGAATATGAACTAAGATTGTACTCTATCTCTATGAAATTTTGTGGATTGCTTGGGAGTTCTAATCTTGCTACTTCAATGCCAATAATGTTTCGAATTGTAATTTGTTGAATTTGTTCGTTTTCGGATGTTTTGATTTTTATTCTTACGAATGCGTTTGCCAAATTAGGGAAAATTATTGCTTCAAAATTCTCACTTTGTTCGACTGAACTAATTGTCTTTATTGTAAAATTTCTAATTGTTGACCATTGACCCACATTTTGAGATGAACTCGATTTGACTTTCCAATAATAAGTTGCATCTGCAAAAAGTGTTTTATCTTCGAAACTTGTTTGTAAGATTCCAACAGTGTCGATTATTGCATCTTTAAAACTACTATCTAAACTTATTTTAAGATTATAGTGTTCTACGCCTTCAACGCTTTGCCAAGAAAAAGTTAACTTGGTTGGCGAAATAGTAGCCTCGTTAAGTGGTTGAACTAAATTTGGTTTTTCAAGTATTGTTAAAAAAGGCCAAGTATTAGACCAATTGCTAAATTCTCCATCTTTTCTTGTACGGATTTGCCAGTAATATTTTTGATTATTTTCTAATTGTGATACTTCTGTTTGTAATACTTCTATAAGTGGTGAACGTTCTAAAACAGTTGTACTAAAATTCGGAACTGTAGATACTCGAACTGTATAACCTTCCACATTCGTCGATGGATTCCAATGCAACATTGTATCGCAAGGTACTCCAACAGCATTTGAATCTGGATATATTTGAGAGTTCTTTGGTAATAATTTTGTTGTAAATGACCATTCATCTGACCATTTGGTGGAGTCTTGACCAACTAACTGTTTTATTCGCCAATAATACGTTTTATTTTGTTTTAACGAATTTGTTCCATCATAAAAATATGTAGTGTCCAATAGATTAGGTACATCTTCAATCAAGTTGGAAAAGTTTGGTTGGTCAGAAATTTGCAAAAAAGACTTTGCACTCAATCCACCCAAGCCTCTCCATTTGAAAGTGATTAATTTTCCTTTGTCTATCGTTCTATCGCTTGGTTCTACCAATAGCGGTTTCGAAACAGTAGTAAATTGCCAAACCGAAGATTGAACTATACCTAAATCTGTGGTTGCTGTAACTGTCCAATAATATGTTTTATTTATCTCTAAATTAGGAACCAAAATCGACGTATCCATCACAGTAGTTGTATCTACTATAAAATTAAAGAATTGTGAACTATTTGATAAACGAACTGAATATGAATTTGCACCTTCTAACGATTTCCAACTAAGATTTATACTTGTATTGCTAATGTTTTCTGCAGAATCAGGATAAAGCTTTTGTAAATTATTGTCAATTACCGTCAAAGATCGCGTAGCAGACCACAAATGTGCCTTGGGACCGTACAAGGATTGAACTCGCCAAAAATAACGTTTATTTTTTATTACCGAACTAGTTGAATACACCGTATCAGGATATGCAGTTTCATTTACTACTAAATTGCTAGTAAAGTTCGGATTTGTAGAAACTTGTAGATTAAAAATATTGATGCCTTGAGGTCTATTCCATTGCAAATACGTTGGTTTTATTGTAGTTACTAATTCATCCATTGGATACTTTAAAAATATCAATGGATCAAATGTTTTAAATGACCAAACTACTGATGGGTTACAAGGACTTATGTGCATACCAACAGATTGCCAATAGTATTGTTTATTAAACTCTAAGAAATTAGAGTATTTATAGGAAGTATCATGAATTACAAATTTAGTAAAAACAACATTTGCTAAGAATTCTCCATTCATATTGTCATTTTCAGCTATATATAAAAAGTATGATGATTGATCTTATTTATTCCATAAAAATCTTGGTCGTAATGTAAATATTTCTGAACTACTATCAGGTTTTAACAGCCAATAAATAGTTTCAGATTTCACGCAGGGATCGGACGATTCAATAATAGTTGTCTGAGAATTTCTTTCATTAGAAATATCTAATGCTAACATTTCATTTGTACATTCTAAATTTATTAATCCAAACACATTTGCAAATGAAATGGAAAAACTTGTTAAAAACAAAAAGATAATAATCGGTATTTTTTTCATAATATTGCCTGCAGTTTAGATTCGTTGTAATTGAAGCTATTCAAATAAATATACTATATTTTGTTCAAAATGGTTCCACGATTTATTATATTAGTCATAGAATTGCCGAATGATGTTAGAAAAGCAAATTGAATTTCAAACAAGATTCACTTAAATATAGTTTAAAATAGCGTCATTAATAGAATTGTTCTTTCTTTTTTGATATGTTGTATTTAATCTAAATCTCAAAGATCTACAAGCTATATAGAAATCTCTATCAAACCAAAGAATCAAACTCCCTCGCCCCTTTCGGGAAATAGTTAGGGGGAATCAAAAAAAAGTAAAATTGAGTGTTTGTTTAGGAGTTAGAATCTTCATTTTTTTTGTTCCATTATTTTACTTTTCTGCAAAATACGAAAATGATTAAATTTGTATTGTTTTCAAGTAAATTTAAGAATAGAATCTACAGATTAGGTCTAAAATATGGTTGAGTATTTACCGAATTAGTTTGTCAAGGTGTTAATGTATCAAAAAACAATCTTTTTTACATACAGAAATGTTGTTTCATTAATGGTTTTGCAGAACTTTGTTGTATTTTTGTATAGTTATTGAATACACGAGGTTTATATGGTTATTACTGAACAAAAAGGTCTCAAAGAACTTGTACGGTTTTGGGTTCCTTATTTTATTGGATGTTTCCTCTATGGATGTTTTTTTATAATTATAGAGTATAATTATAGTTCCTACATTCATAATGTTCCTTCGCAAATTGGGAATGTATTGGGGCTCGCAATTGCGTTCTTTTTAGGTTTTCGAATGAATTCCGCTTACGACCGCTGGTGGGAAGCTCGGAAAATAATAGGTGAGCTTTCAAATACTGCCAAAGCATTGTATATGAAATTAGTACTTTTTACTTCTGATTCAAGGAATGTTAATGAAGCATATCATTTACATTCATCAGCATTACCTAAGGAATTTTTAGATTTGATTTCTTTGTATTTTAATGATATTTCAGGTATACTAAATTCTACTTCTAAGAATCGACCTGAAAAACAATTGTTTATATTACTCTCACGTTTTAAACAAATTTGCAGGAACGAAAACACGTTGCAAGTTCACGAAATTTACCAAATGTTCACATTATTTACAGATATTCAAGGGCGTGCAGAACGAATTAAAAACACTCCATTTTTGAAAGTCTATGCAGCCTTTACAAGGGTTTTGATTATTGCCTATATTATATTTATACCATTGTTTGTTGGTGAAATATATATTGATTTACAAAATTTTCAATGGTTAGATTTTATTTCAATTCCCATTTTAGCTTTAATTAGTTCTGTTTTTATGACCATTAATAAACTTGCTATATTATTTGGTGAACCCTTTACGTTTCCGGTTACTGCAGTACCAGTTTCTCAATTGCTGAATAATACTATTTATGAATTAGGGGAATTACTACCGCCCAATGAAAAAGAACTATATTAAAAACTATCTCAACAATATAAGTGTTTATTTTGCAGTGCTCCTTTTTGTTTTATCAACTTCTTTATATTCTAAAGAAGTTGATAAAACAAAATCCTTCGATTGTTTACTAGAGTTACGTTTTTGTATTGGGCAAGATATATCTGAACTTCAATGTTCCCTTTCTCGAATGAAAGGGATAAAAAACAGTTATACATTACTTCAGAAATATGTTTTTATGGGGTCTGATGTAGAACATAGTAGTATTGAAGTTGAAAATGGAGTTGTGGCTACTGTTACCTTTCAACTTTCTGGAAAATCAATTTCAGATGTCGAAAAGAATCTTACGAAGATATGTTCACATATCGTAGAAAAAAGAATTAACAAAACCGTTACTGAGCGAACTTTTTATTTTGTAAATGGATATAGAATTAATACTTCTACGAAAAAGAATCATCTTCAAGTCAAGATTTTTATGCGTGAGATGTATTCGTTAGTTTCGAATGGGTCGGTTGATGCTCTTTCATTTTTTGGATTTGATATAGGTGAAAAAACTACTATGATGCAAGGGTACGATGTACGAGGTCCAAATGCGAGAATGTCGTTCCGTCCAACTGCAAAGATTTTTAGTGTCCAAATGTATTCTACCTTTGTAAAGGTAGAAAATGGAAAAATAGAATCGATACATTTTTTAACAAATCCTACGAATAAAATAGAAAGTGAACAAGTTCAGCAGTATTTACAGAAACAAGCCGTTTCGGTTGTACACTCTAAAGAACAGAAAGGAAATATAATTTATAATTTTAAAAATGGATATACTATTGATGTGGAAAAAGAAGGCGAAATTCTGTGTCATTTTGTAATTAAAAAAAACACTAAATTCCAAAAGTAATGCCATTTTTTCGTACATTTACTTTTTTAACATCGTAAAAAGTACTATACCGAATGCCAATCGATATCCCATCACTAATAGCCTCAGAAATCAATAGACCGCTTTACCAAATATCAAATGTATTAGAATTATTAAATGAAGGAGGAACAATTCCTTTCATTGCACGTTACCGAAAAGAACGAACTGGAGAAATGAACGAAGTACTACTTCGAGAAATTCTTGAACGATTTGAATATATAACTGAATTAGAAGATAGAAAAATCACCATTCTACAGTCAATTGAATCGCAAGGCAAACTTACCGAACAATTGAAAAAATCAATAGAGAATTGTGTAAAAAAACAAGAATTGGAAGACATTTACTTACCTTACAAACCAAAACGAAAAACCAAAGCTACTACGGCAAAAGAACAAGGGTTAGAACCATTTGCAGATGAAATATCCTTAGCAAATGCATTCGAAAAACCGTTAGAATTACAAGAACGAGCAAAACACTATGTAAACGAAACATTGGGAGTTGCAACAACGAAAGAAGCATTAGAAGGAGCTGGATATATTCTTGCAGAACGAATTTCAGAAGATTCTGTTATCCGAACCACATTACGAACTATGTTGGTTACTTATGGAAAATTTGCTACAACTTTTAAAAACGAATTCCCTGTTGGTTCTACAAAATATGAAGCCTATAGGGATTTTTCTGTTCCAATTCAACGTATAAAACCTCATGCAATGTTAGCACTTCGACGTGCTGAAAAAGAAGGTTTTCTGTATATTGATATTATCTTTGATGAAAAAGACTTACTACAGTATATTTTCAGGAAAACAATTGTTACGTATGATTCTGAACTTGTAACTTATCTAATGAATGTTGGTTCAGATGCATTTTCTAGATTATTGAAAACATCCCTCTTTGCAGATATTCGATTAGAAAAGAAACTAGAAGCGGACGAATCGTCAGTTCAGACCTTTGAAATGAATCTAAAAGCCTTATTGCTTGCTCCTCCAGCAGGGAGCATCTACACAATGGGAGTGGATCCGGGATTCAGGACTGGTTGCAAAGTAGCAATTGTTGACCAAACTGGATCGTTTCAAAGCTATGATACTTTGTTTATTCATACTGGAGCGAATGGAAAAATCGAATCAGAAAAAAAAGTTTTAGCGCTTTTAAAAAAATATTCTATTTCAATAATTGCTATCGGGAATGGAACTGCAGGAAGAGAAACTGAACAATTTTTCCGTACGTATTTAAAAGATAGTTCTATAGTTGAAAAACCAAAAGTAGTTATGGTATCAGAAGCAGGAGCTTCTGTATATTCAGCATCTGAACTTGCTGCCGAGGAGTTTCCAACACTTGACCTAACAATCCGTGGAGCAATAAGTATAGCAAGAAGAATTCAAGACCCTTTAGCAGAATTAGTGAAAATTGATCCAAAATC
>JBDNFX010000347.1:0-1515 GCA_041689575.1 Kapaibacterium sp. (SeqCode) | reverse complement strand
TTCAGTGTTGATAAAAATTCTCTTGTATCCTTTATCGATTGGTCAAATGCAGTCCGCAGTAAAAATGCAATTGTTACAACCAGAATCAGCCAAGATTCGCGAAAAGTATAAAGATAGTATGCAAGAGCAACAAAAAGCAATGATGGCACTCTACCGCGAGTATGGTGTTAATCCAATGGGTGGATGTTTGCCTATGGTATTACAAATGCCAATTTTATATGCATTATGGGCTGTACTTTCTGCTGCAATTGATCTACGTCAGGCTGATTTTATATTTTGGATTCACGATTTATCGATTCCAGATGTAATTTTACATTTACCATTTAGAATACCTCTATTAAATATAGATCAATTTTCAGGTTTGGCGTTGTTAATGGGTGCCACGTTGTTTGTTCAATAAAAAATGACCATTACAGATCCAAATCAAAAAATGATGATTTACATTATGCCGGTAATGTTTACTTTTATGTTTTCTTCTTTCCCTGCTGGATTAAATCTGTATTATCTAATGTTCAATTTGTTAGGCATACTTCAACAATTGTATATTACGAAAGTATCTTCTAAAAATATGACACTTGCAGATTTACGAAAAATGCCGAAGAAGGAATCTTGGCTACAAAAGAAAATGGCTCAAGCCCAAGAAATTGCGACAACACAAGGGAGAACTGTTCCGGGAGTTCCAAAACCTGCGGCTAAATCCGCCCCTAAGAATCTTAAGAAAGCCAACTTCAAAAATAAGAACTAATAACTTTAAACCCGAAAAATACAACTTTTTTCGGGTTTTTCGTTTGTATAGTATTAGATACTAATTTTAACATACCAAAATAGACATAATGGAAAATATCTTATTATTTGCAGGTTCGTTTGCACTACTTTGTTTAGGTGTATTCTTTCTCTTTGCTATTAAATTTCTAAATACAACGTCACAAGTTCTCACAAAAATCGAAACTTCATTAGACGCTGTTTCAAAAACTACTGATAGATTTGAAAAAAGCCTTCAAATTACTCTAATCGAAGCGAATCATACACTTCAACGCTCGAGAGAATCTTTAAGTAAAACTGATTTAGCTCTTGAATCTTTTTCACAATTGGCAATTACAAGTGAACTTCGTTTGCAAGAACTTGAAGATGTAATTGCAAATTCAAACCAAATAGTTTCTATTGTTAAAAATTTCGAACAAAAGATTGTAGATAAAATTGAAGGTCCGTTAATGGGAACAATCAATGTTGTTTCGGCATTCTATAAAGGAGTTTCTACAATGGTTTCGGTACTACGAGGTAATAAACCACCTCAACATACTCCATACATACCAATTAACGAACAAGAACCAGAAAATAATGCTTCAAGCACTTCAAACGAAAAGAAATACAAACCTAATGGGATTCCTATAGATAGTATCGTTGATGGAGTTGTTGCAGTAACAAAATTGTTCCAACAATTCACCAAACGCTAAGATGGTAAAAATAGAAATTGATTATTTGGGTAATTTGCGTACCATTGCGTTGCATATTCCA
>JBDNFX010000346.1:0-2036 GCA_041689575.1 Kapaibacterium sp. (SeqCode) | reverse complement strand
GTTAAGCCCGTTGGGTTTATCGGAGTATTTGGCGTTAATGTTAGCGTTAATGGAATTCTCACGCCTGTTGCCGATGCACTTGCATCGAGTGTGAGGCTTTCACCAAAACAGAAGATGTTTTTTCCATTCGATGTGGTTACAAAATCGCCGCCAAAACGGTATCATAATCAACGCATAAGTTGATATCGGTTATTTTCAGTATGCCCCTTATCCCCAGCCCTTTACCCAAGTGGCGAGGGAGTTCTTTGTTGCTTTTCAGTATGCTCCTTATCCCCTCCCTCACCCCAATTCAGAGTCAAGGATATCAGGTACATCTCTAATGGATGGAATGAAGAAAAGAAAGATTATTTTTTAAATTACTTTTTGGGGGAACGAAGGGATGAAGATTTTACAGTGAATTGTAAAGAATATGGAGTAGTAGCGGAATACCGATATGCAGCTAAAAGACCTATCATTGCAGCGTTGTCAACGCAGTATTCTCCTTTAGGGATGTACACTGGTATCTTAGTTTTTGTACCGAGGTTTTCTGCTTTCTTGCGTAATGATGAATTTGCTGACACTCCGCCTGAAATGATGATAGATTTTGGTTTGTATTTTTTTACTGCTTGTGTTAGTCCCTTTAACAACTGTTCTGTTATTGCGTGTTGAACTGAAGCACAAACATCTGGTTTTAAGTTTTCTGGAATTTCTTGAGGGAATGTTTTTGAAAGAAAATTTCGTACTGAGGTTTTTAATCCACTAAAGCTAAATTGAAATTCTCCTACAATTGCTACTGGAAATGAAAATGCCTCGAAGTCTCCATTTTGTGACATTGAATCTATAAAAACACCACCGGGGTATTGATAACCCAACATAGATGCAATTTTATCGAATGCCTCACCTGCAGCATCATCTCTTGTTGATCCTAAAACAATATACTTCGTAAAAGATTCAACATAAAACAACGAGGTATGCCCTCCGCTGACTACCAAACCAACAAATGGAAACTCAATCTCATTAGTTTCTAAAAACCCAGAATACAAATGTGCTTCTATGTGATTGATTGGGAATACTGGTTTTGAGGTTTTTAATGCTAACCCTTTTGCAAAGTTTGAACCTACTAACAAGGCTCCCGGCAAACCGGGTTGTGTTGTTACAGCAAATGCGTCAATATCATTTAGAGTACAGTTTGCTTTTTCTAAAGCTTGTTGAACTGTTATGCTAATTGTTTCAACGTGAGCCCTAGAGGCTAATTCTGGAATTACTCCACCGAAATTCGAATGGAAATATTGAGAAGCAATTATGTTGCTTTTAATTTCTTTCGTATTTCCGTTTACAACTGAAGCAGAAGTTTCGTCGCAAGAACTTTCAGTAGCTAATATGAGCATTACAGTTGTACACTCCGAAGTTCTTGTAGTAATAAATGCAAGGCAGTGCCTGTGGAGCGTTCTCTATTCAATTGTCTATCTGTACCAAATTGGAAGCGATAAGCCTTCGATTTCGTTGGAGTTGCAATTCCAACCCATACTAACCCAACTGGTTTTTGATCAGTCCAACCTGTTGGTCCTGCAATTCCTGTAATAGAAACTGCATAATCTGAAGAAAACATTTTCTGACAATTTTGCACCATTTCTAATGCAACTTCTTCACTAACAGCACCAAATTGTTCTAAAGTTGTTTCTTGAACATTTACTAAGGATAATTTGGATTGATTACTATAGGTGATTAACCCACCTTTAAACCATTTTGAAGAACCTGAAATAGATACAAATTCTGCTCCTAACATTCCACCTGTACAAGATTCAACAGTTGAAATTGATTTCCCAGTGTTTTTGAGTTCATTCGATACAACTTCAATTAATTTGGTATCTGCTTCTGCATATATAAATTGTCGAATTTTTGGTTTTACTATTGAAAGAATGTATTCTATTTTTTCTTCAGCAACTTGTTTACTTAAGGCTCTGTAACCAAAACGAAGCCTTACACCTTGTGCTGAAGGCAAAAATGCCAATGAAGAATGTTCGTCCAAAAATGCGAAAGGGTTCCCGATAATATCG
>JBDNFX010000345.1:0-2237 GCA_041689575.1 Kapaibacterium sp. (SeqCode) | reverse complement strand
TTTTTTCATTGCATCAGCAACTTGAGCAGATAAATCCTTCGTTTCAGCAGTATCTCTTTTAGAAAGATATGCATCGATTCTATAGAAAGCACGTACAAGATCTTGAGAATTACGAACAAGTTTAAATTCTAAACGAGCGGTAGTTTGTAATAACTGACGCATTTCTTGTTCGTTCGTTACTCCGGGTAATTCCAAAACAATACGGCGAGTACCTTGTTTGTTTAAGGTAGGCTCAGTAACACCATATTTGTCAATACGTTGGCGAATAACCTCTTGAGCTTGGTTAATTGCTTCGTCGGAATTGGCTTTTAATTTCTCAATAATTTTTTCTTCTGTAAGGTCTTTTACATCACCAACAGTAAAATAAGAAATTAAAGTTTTGCCTTTCGGACGAGCATATCTCGTAAAATTAGCTAAGAAAATTTCTAAAACTTCCGTATCAGATACTTTCGCTTGAGCTTTAGTAGAATCCATAACTTGCATAAAAACATCATCGACAGCATCGCGCATAGCGGATTCTTCGATAAGTTGAGCAATATCAAGTTCGAGTGTGACATACATACCGCCACGTAAATCAAGACCTAATTTGATTCTATTGCCTTTTGCAGATCGGTATGCTTCTCCATATTCTTTGTTGAATACGGACATAACCGAATCATAAGCAAAAAGTCCTTGTATAGAATCTTTCATAGAACGTTTTGCTTGTTCAGCAGCTGCAATATATTCTTTTTCGATTCCTTCTAATTGTGAAGCACGAAATGTTGGCCAAAGCACAACACCAGCAACAATTAGTGGAATAAGAACAAGAAGTATTGCCGATACATTCTTTTTCAATGGTAATCCTCCGATAAAGTATCAGTATATATATATTTAAATTTTCGCAAAAGAACTGCAATATAACAATAGTTCTGTACGTAACAATGAAAATGAACTGTTTTTGATTCTAAAGGGTATTCTTTTTCCCTTTATATATCCCATTTTCCTAATTCTTTCACTAAGAGAAATTCATTTCTGTTAGTATAGATATTTTCTTTCTATTCTATAAATTCAATGATAAAAATTCAACCAATTACAAATGCCCTCCAAAAGAAGATTCCTTTGTTGCACAAAAAAAAATATCGCGACGAAGATAATGCTTTCTTAGTAGAAGGTTGGAAATGTATCGAAGAAGTTTTCAAACATACTTTTGAAGTTGAATGTGTTGTTTTTTTAGAAAACACGTATTCCGATGCTGTTGAAATTATAGAAATTTGTACTGAAAAAAAGATTCCTATGTATTACGCACCAAAAGAAATTTTTTCAAAATTTTCAGATACTGTTTCTCCTCAACCAATTATTTCCGTTGTAAAAAAACCAACGGTTCCATTTGTATCTATTTCTGATATTTTGGTTTTAGATGGCATTCAAGATCCCGGAAATTTAGGAACAATACTCCGGACGGCTACTTGGTTCGGAATTACAAATATTATTTTGTCAAATCAATGTGCCGATATATGGTCACCCAAAGTAGTACGTTCTGCTACTGGGTCGTTGTTTTCATTAGCAATGATACGAAGCGCGAATTTGGAAGAAACATTATTACCTTTAAAGGAAACACATACTTTTTATTCAACCGTCTTAGATGGGTCGTTAAGACTTAATGAATGTACCTTCGAAGGTCCTAGTATCATTATTATGGGATCAGAAGCACAAGGAGTTTCAGACGAAGTTCTAAGGCTCTCAGATCACAAAGTATTCATTGAAGGTAAAGAAGGAAAAAGGGAAACAGATTCTCTTAATGTTGGAATTGCTACATCCTTATGTTGCTATCAATTGTCATTATTTAGGAAATGAAATTCTTAAAAGAGTAAAATCAATTACAAAAGCACCCGAACCTTTGCGGAATTGAGATTCTCGTTCACGTAATGAAACTTTTTTCCCAATTTTTTCGAGTTCTTCTTTGAAAATAATTGCTTCTTCTTCATTCCCTCTAACGTATTCAATTACTAAATTCACGGTAGAAATTGCATCTTTGATTGAAGAAGAATATATTGAATATAAAGTACGTTTTGCTTTTTCTTCTCCATAGTAACTATAGAAACTATTCCATTCGTTTTCGCTTTTCCCTGTTTTCCGAATTGTTGTTCGAACAACAGGAATTGTGAAGGTTTGTTCAATAACTTCTGATTGGGAATTGATTAAATAAACAGTACAAAAAAGAGCTTGTACATCATCGGATAAAAAAGCAAGAATAGAAT
>JBDNFX010000344.1:0-2783 GCA_041689575.1 Kapaibacterium sp. (SeqCode) | reverse complement strand
TTTCCTTCTGCACAAGATAGAGACGCAACCTGCACCTTTCCAACAGAAATTGTTAAAGAAATGGCTGAACTTGGGTTTATGGGTATGATGATAGATTCCGAATGGGGTGGTAGTGGTTTAGATGCAGTTTCTTACGTTGTGGCAATGGAAGAAATATCCAAAGCCGATGCTTCAGTTGGAGTTATTATGTCTGTAAATAATTCATTAGTTTGTTGGGGTCTTGATACGTATGGCAATCTAGATCAAAAAGAACGATTTTTGAAATCTCTTGCAACTGGTCAAAAATTAGGTGCTTTTTGTCTAAGCGAACCTGAAGCTGGTTCCGACGCCACATCTCAGTATACTAATGCTCACAAAGAAGGTGAATACTGGGTTTTAAATGGTACAAAGAATTGGATCACTAACGGGACTACTGCAAATCTATATCTTGTTTTTGCTCAAACTGATAGAGAAAAACGACATAAAGGTATTACTTGTTTTTTAGTCGATCGAGATTCTGAAGGTTTTGAGCCCGGAAAAAAGGAAGATAAATTAGGAATTAGATCTTCGGACACATGTTCGTTAGGACTTATAAATGTCAAAGTTCATGAATCTAATGTATTAGGTGAAGTTGGCAATGGGTTTAAAATTGCAATGGAAAGCTTAAATGGTGGTAGAATTGGTATTGCCGCTCAAGCTTTGGGAATAGCTCAAGCTGCTTTTGAAGCTGCTTTGAAATATTCTAAAGAACGTAAAGCTTTTGGAAAGCCTATTTGTGAATTACAGGCTATTCAAATGAAATTAGCTGATATGTCTATGAAGATTGACGCTTCTCGGCTGTTGATTCATAAAGCTGCATCGATGAAGGATAATCATATTCCCTACATTAAAGAAGCCGCACAAGCTAAATTGTTTGCTTCTAAAACCGCAGTCGAAGTTGCTCTTGAATCAATTCAAATTCATGGTGGTTATGGATATGTTCGTGAATATAATGTTGAACGATATTTACGTGATGCTAAAATTACTGAAATATATGAAGGGACTTCAGAAATTCAACACATCGTAATTGCAAGAGAATTGCTAAAATCGCTGTAATTTTTAATTTTATAGTAGCCTTTTCAACTGAAAGGGCTTTTTTTTGTCTTAGAATTGATAAACCTTCGTTATTATTTGTTACAACAACTATTGATACAACATGGATAATTCAAATAGTTGCCTATTGAGCTCTTTAGGCTATTTATTAAATGCTGCACAGACTACTGTTCAAAGAACCTTGTTGCATGCTTTTAAAGCTGCCGGATATGACATTACTGTTGAACAATGGACTGTTCTGATACACCTATGGGAAAAAGATGGTGTATCACAGCAAGAACTCTCCGATTCGACGGGCAAAGACAATGCTTCTATTTGCAGGTTGTTAGATTCCTTAGTGAAACGAAATTTAGTTGTCCGAATTCCTAATAAATCGGACAGAAGAGTAAATGACATATATGCAACTTCGTTTGCTAAAGAAATCAAACCTGAATTAGTTCGAATTGCTGAAGAAACTTTTTCAATTGTCCTAAAGAATGTAAAGGTCGAAGATCAAGTTCGGTTCAAAAATATTTTACGGTCTATTAAAGAATAATTTTTTTGCCATTATATTTGTGTAAACAAATATTGTTACAACACATAATAATTTGCAACGTTAATATAACAGAAAACGTTATTTGTTTCTGGAATGAAACCATTTTAGTATAAAAAAATTACAAACTACTTTATTATTTCATTCTATACTAAAATTATAAGGAAGTTTAACAATGGCTGAAAAGGTAAATCTCCCAAAAGTAGTAGTTCATAAAGCATCTACTCGAGGTCATGTAAATCATGGTTGGCTAGATTCATACCACTCATTTAGTTTTGGAAATTATTTCAATGAATCTCGTATTCATTTTGGAGCTTTGAGAGTTTTGAACGATGATAAAATTTCTGGATCTTCAGGGTTTTCTAAACATCCACATTCAAATATGGAAATTATTTCTATTCCACTTTCTGGTGCAATTGAACACAAAGACAGTTTGGGAAACGGAACTATTATCCAAACAAATGATATTCAAATAATGTCTGCAGGAACTGGAGTTTCACATTCTGAGTTTAATCACTCAAAAGATAGTAAAACAAATTTTCTTCAAATTTGGATAATCCCTTCTGAAGAAAACATTGAGCCAAGTTATGACCAAATTACTGTACTGCCAGAAGAAAGAAAAGGAAAATTAGTAACAATTGTTTCTCCACAAGGAGAACAAGGAGTTGCAATACATCAAAATGCTTGGTTAACTCGAGGTACTTTAGAAAAAGATTCCATTTCAAACTATATGCTTCATTCTCCCGAAAACGGTGTCTATGCTTTTGTACTTGAAGGGTCAGTTCTAATAAACACTATTGAATTAACCAAAAGAGACGGCGCTGGGTTTACAAACTATCCTAATTTAGAAATACGACCATCTTCTGAAGTGGATATTCTTCTTATCGAAGTTCCTATGTTACTTTAAAACAAATTTCCTATTCAACAATTTATTTTAAAAGACCTACTTTGTCGACTTTATGGAAAATTGACCAAACTCATTCGGATGTTGCTTTTAAAATAAAACACTTAATGATTTCTACCGTTACAGGGAAATTTGAATCATATTCTGGTTCCATTTCTCAAAACAATGCTGATGATAACTTTTCAGATTCTGTAATTTCATTTAGTGCAGATGTAAATAGTATTTCAACCAGTGTTCCTGATAGAGACAAACATTTGCGTTCTGACGATTTTTTCA
>JBDNFX010000343.1:0-9183 GCA_041689575.1 Kapaibacterium sp. (SeqCode) | reverse complement strand
TTCTGAATTATCAATTTTTTACACAAGCATTGGTACGAATGGGTATAGTGGCGACAATGACTACCATGCATCTATAATTACTGGGGATTTGCGAGTTCGTTAGTTTTTTAACAGGGATTTATTAATGTCGCCATATATTGGCGCAGGACTAGGTATTTCATTTTTTCAAAATAATATTCGTCCATTAAATTTGGCAAATCCTTTTCAACAAAGTTTTGGTGCATTTGTATCAGCACCAATATTTGTTGGTATGATTTACCCAATTTCAAAGTCAGTTGATTTCGATATACAAGTAGGACCAATATTAACTAATACTGATTTACTGAACCCTATTATCAATGATACTTACGATCATTGGTTTTATGCTCGAGTAGGATTGTATTTTAATGTTTCGAAATAGTTACTTCTTAGAACGTTTGCAATTCTTCTTCTAACAATTGTTGGGTATAAATACTTTTATACATTCCGCCCAATTCTATAAGTTCTTCGTGTGAACCTTCTTCTACAATTCTACCTCTGTCCAACACTATTACCTTATCTGCTAATTTAACAGCAGAAATTCTGTGCGAGATAATTATAGTAGTTCGTTCCTTTTTTACAACTTCCAACATTGACAATATTTGTTCTTCGGTTTGAGTATCTACCGCAGATAGTGAATCGTCTAATATTAGAATTTTAGGATTTCGCATCAATGCTCTTGCAATGGCGGTTCGCTGGCGTTGACCACCAGATAGCGTAATTCCACGTTCCCCTAAAATGGTGTCGTATTGTATTGGAAACCGTAGAACATCGTTATGTAATTGTGCTTGTTCACTTGCTTTTTGAACATCATATTCTGTATATTCTTGCAATGTACCCATTCCAATATTTTCTGCAATTGTTGAAGAAAATAGGAAAGGCTCTTGTTGCACTACACCTATAGCTTTTCGCAACATATCAACATCATATTGTTTCAATGGATTCGAATCAATAAAGACTTCTCCTTCGGTTACGTCGTAGAGTCTTGGAATTAACGATATAAGGGAAGATTTTCCAGAACCAACAGAACCCACAATTCCTAAAGAACTCCCCGCTGGAATTTTCAAATTTATTCCATTGAGAACTTTTGGCATTGTTTCGGAATATTGCAATGAAACATTTTTAAACTCTATTGCTCCTTTAGGTACTTCTTTTATTGGATTTTCTGGTGATTGGATATCTACCGGATGGTCGAATATTTTGGAAAGCCTTGCCATAGACGCTGCTCCACGCTGAATTAAATTTGTTACCCAACCAATTGCTGCAATTGGCCAAATCAACTGTGCTATGTAGATAAAGAATTGTGTTAAATCGCCTAAAGTTGCTCTTCCTTCAATAACTAAACTTCCACCATACCACAACGTAATGATCTGAGCAAAGCCTATTAATATTATCATTAGTGGCATCGTCGAAGATTGCCACATTGCTAAACGGAGACGCTGACGTACATATTTTTTCGACTCATTTGCAAAGGTTTCTACTTCATATTTCGATCGTGAATATGCCCGTACTACTTTCGCTCCTGAAAAAGATTCTTGTGCTGTTGTAGTAAGGTTCGAATATTGTTCTTGTACAATCTTATACATTTTATGGACTTTTTGCCCTACAAGATAGGTTGATGCAGCAATAATTGGAAGTGGTAATATTGTGTAAAGCGTTAATTCTGGGCTTACCATTATCATTAAAGTAAGTACAAATAAAAACGACGCTACCGTATTCGCCGAATACATAATCGCAGGTCCCAAGAACTCACGCACCGATGCTATATCGTTTGTCGATAGAGCCATAAGACTACCAGTAGAATTATTCGAAAAGAATAATGCTGTTTGGCGTTCGATAGCTTGAACCAACGAATTTTTCAAATCATATTCAACCAACCTCGAAGTAACAATAATCGTTTGACGTGTCATATACATACTGAAACCAGAAATTAGGGTCAAACCTAATACCCCTAAAGAATAGTAGAATACTGTTGTGGTCGTGAAGCCCGGCGTGCCTAAAGCATCAATTGCAGTACCAACTACCTTTGGTATTAATGAAGACGCTGCGTTGGCAATAGTTACAAAAACTAACCCTAACAACAGTCGGGCTCTATATTTTTTTAAGTATGGAAGTAAGGCGAGTAAAGCTTTCATTGAGTAATCTTGTAACTATGTAAATAGTGTTCCCATTTGACCGTTCAAAGTGGTTTATATTGTCTAAAACACTGTTATATACTTTGGCTGAACTATGATTTATCTAATTACTATGATTAACGTGATTTCGAACATCCTCAGGGTAATCATTCAACCGAATTAAATCATAGTTCAGATTAGTTTTCTTAGACTTACTTTGTTTATTGTCTTTTTCTGAAACCGATATAGTTATATAAATCGTTTTCGTTGAAGTCCAATCCTGTTTGTTGTAATGCCTTTATTGCTCGTGCTGTTTCTTCTAATGGGCGGTCTTCTGTCCAGGTCAAGGTGAATTTCCAAGGACATTCGTCTGCAGTGAAATCGTAATTTTTTTGGTAATCTTTTACCACCAATTGATTTATGACTCGTTCGCAACGCACCATATCGGCATAATGAATATCACTTGATATTCTATGCTGTATTTGTACTGCTGCTCGAGACCCACCCGAACGTGGCAACGACATTGTGTTCGCTTGCCCAACTGATGCAATAGCAATATCATTGTCGAACAGTTCTATTAATTGTGCGAATGCGGCGGCATTCCCACCTGCAATTTCATTGAGTTTATATTCAATGTATTCACTTGTAGAAAGGAATCCTCGTTGTGGTGCAAGGTGAAGCGCTTTTTCTGCTTCAGATATTTCTTGTTCAGTCGCTGCATCCTTGCGGATTATCTGCACTAATCCTTTTAATAATTGAATATACCCGCCAATTTCGGCAATGGTCATCCTCCGTAACAATTCCGTAAAACATATCGACCTCAAAATCCCTCCTCGAACCGGCAACAGCGTGTCGTTGTCCACGAGGAAGTCTTCGGTGGTTTGGTCAATAGTATAGATTCTTTCGCATTGCGTTTGTTCTGAAAGAATTGAAGCTCCGAATGGTAGGTGTTGTTCCGATTGAAGAAGTGGTACTTTATAGAGAATTGGTTTTGGCATTTTCCGTTGTACCTTCCATTGAATTCCCCATATAGAAACGCCAAAAAATGGAGTTTGTGCATGTGATTCTATCATCGTTTCTATTGCTTGTTGCAACCGAACCTTAGTCGATTGGGCTTCTTTTTCATCGGTAGGGTTCAGTGCAGTTATTTGCCAAGAACAACTTGTAACTGCCGTTGTGCGGATATTATAATGTCCCAACAAACGTGGATTCGACCACAGCATCGACATCGCAAACCGTAAATACGGACGTGGATCTCTGTTCAACGGATCGCTACTGTCCAATAATCGAAAGTACATTGCCAAGGTCTCTGGCGAAATAGGTAGTATCATTATTCTTCCTAAAATTCTGTAAAGAATCAAAAATACACCATTCAATACGTACGTTTTGGCTATAAGGGTATCTATTCAATTCCATTACCCCACTCACGCTTTTACCACTAAGATATCTTCGTAACGGGTGGTGTAGTTTTTACTACTTTTTTCGAGTTTGGGATGCCAAACCTTACGGGTGCCAATTGCTCCCACACGAAGTGTTCCTTTCCCATATTTTGCATTGACATTATCCATTGCATTCATAGATCCACCTTCCTTTTGGTAATTCACTTTGTGAAACAATGCTTGCTGGTGAATGGTATCGGGGAGTATGCCCGACAGCACGATTCCTGCTTTTTTATAGGAATATCCATCGCGAAATATACGATGAATACCCGTACGGGCTGCTTCGACAAGGGCAGGAGTATACGCGGTGGCTATGGGAAGCGCAACGGTTGTGCCTCCGCTATACTGTTCTTGAAATTTATTAAAGATATTCGTACGAACAAATACCGACAGGTAAAGTGCGAGTGAACCCTGCTTCCGCAATTTTTCCGCAGCCCTTGTGGCAAACGAGGCAACGGCTTCTTCGATATCGTATTCTTTTGTCATTTGGGTTCCGAACGACCGCGAGGCAATGATGGTTTTATTAGCAGGGGTAATTTCTTCCATTGTTAGGCACGGTATTCCACGAAGTTCGGTTGCAGTTCGTAGTAGAACCACATTGAATTTTTGCCGTAATAATTTATCGTCGGCTTGTTGCAAATCGTAGGCCGATACGATACCGACCGATTTCAGTTTTTTACTCCACTGACGCCCAACTCCCCAGACATCTTCTACGGCAATGGAAGGGAGTACTTCCCTTGCTTCTTCTGCCGAATTGATAACGAACACACCACCATGTTGTTTTTGTTTTTTGGCGATTCTATTGGCAATTTTCGCTAATGTTTTTGTTGGTCCTAACCCTATCCCTGTTGGAACATCTGTCCACTCAAGAACGGATTGCCTCATTTGTCTGCCGATTGCAAGTAAATTTTCTTGGGGGTGGTGGTCAACATTCAAAAACGATTCATCTATAGAATAGACTTCAATATGAGGACTAAAACTTCCTAATGCCGACATAACACGTTTGGAAATATCGGCATACAATGTAAAATTGGACGAACAAACGTATATTTCATATTTGATCACCGTTTCGGTTAATGTATGGATTGGGGCTCCCATTGGAATACCCAAATCCTTGGCTTCCTGCGACCGAGCAATAACGCAACCATCGTTGCTCGACAAAACAAGTACCGGACGTTTCCGTAACCACGGTTGGAAAATCCGTTCGCAAGACGCATAGAAATTATTACAATCAACAAGTGCTATCATAGTGTTCTCCCTATCGAAAGGAATTAATTGCAGCCACCACAACAGCCCAAATGTAGTCGCCTCGGTCTTCGTCTAATTTCGAAATTGGGTATTTCGGGTTGTCTGGCACCAAAAAAGCACCTTCGGGGGTAATGCGTAGTCGTTTCACAAAAAATTCGTTATCTAATACGGCAATGACAATATCGTTATGCTTTGGCTTCATCGATTTATCGACAAGCAACACTGCTTTATCCATAATACCAGCACCAATCATCGATGTACCACCCACCCGCACCAAAAACGACGCCGCCTTATTGCGAACAATCAACTCATCGAGCGTGAGCCGTTTGTCCATAAAATCTTCGATAAGCGAGGCAAACCCAGCACTCACACTCGAAACAAACATTGGGAGCTCATTCGAGGAATGTTCCCACCCAACAAACCCATTTATACGGGCTTCATCAACATAAAGTATCTCATCCATTGGAAACGATTCTAACATAGTGTAATAAATTTATTACAAATATACAAAAATTATTTCCCATTGACAAAGGATTTTTTTGGGGTGGGTGGAGGGGGAGGGGTCCAATAGATTAGTAGTTTTTTTTACATCTTAAAACAGGGGTCGCGCATACACGGAGTATGTAATCTTTACATACTTATGTATGAGAAATTTTCTTTATTAATATATTTAAAAATTTAAGACTATAATAGAACACTAATTATATATGTCAAAAAAATTTTATTATGTTTGAAAATGTAATAACTCAAATTTATTGAAAAGAGTGTATTATGAAACCTATGTGTCGGATGATTTTCTACTTTGAATCAACAAATTTGCTGTGCCAGTCACGTTGAGCTTACGAATGTAATCAATGATACGATAAACATACCTGATATAGGAAATATTGCGGTATTCGATTATAAATATTGGGTCAATGATAGTTCAGACACTACAGGATACATTTGTTATGATTGGGATGATTTGGAAAAATTAGACAAAAGACTATCTTAGACTGCAACAAAAGACTTAGTTAACAATTATTTGTTAAGAAATCTTACGAATTTATCTACTGACACCTTTGTCAAATGGAAAGTGATGTATACGACAGATTGCCTTACGGCAAATGTTTGTACTCTATAAAGCAATGTTAGTCATTGCATTTACATGTTGTGATAATCCTGATGATTGCACGGACATAGTAAACATGGCATATAAAGTTCCTTATGATACTATTCCAAATTTTATCGACTTTCATCAAATTGTCAAATGTAGTAAAAAGTGTTGTTTTGTAGATTTTACCGTTAAAAAACTTATGCTTACGGTTATGACCCTCCTCGACCCTTTCTTGCTATAGAAAGAATGAAAGTAAATGGATAATTACAACAACCTGGAATTGAGGTATACGGATGTCCACCTTCTACTACACCATCCTGCCCTCTCCCTTTGAGGGAAGAGGCCGTTCCCAACGAGATGACCGGGGACAGTCAAAAAAAAAATATACCCCTACAAAGGGTGGGTTTCGATATTGCCGATAGTTTCTTGTGAGGTTAATCGAACAAGGTGTGCCGTTCCAGAGGCAAATTTGTTCACTCCATTTGGTAACTGAACGGTGATGGTGATGGTTCGTAATGACGGAGAGGTGGAAAGCACAGGAACAATGCAGGTTCCTTGCAGGGCATTGACGATGAGCTTGGGTGAACCAACGCCTGCAGGATCGAAGGTGTCGCCGGTATCGACAGTGGTGCCGTTCACAACAAGGGTGGCAGATGCACTGTTGTTCACAGGGAAATTACTTCCGTCTACTTGCGATACTTCTACCCACACCGACACCAAATACACACCTATTGGGAATGCACGTCGAACACCAATAACTTGTTGTGGAATCACCCACGAAAATGCAGAGGTGGTAAATCCATTGCCAAGTAAGGAAAGCATATAGTAAGGATGTTCGTTTTGGCTACGAACTTCTTCGGTGAAATAATCATCGCTCAAGGAATCTTCTCGAACCGTTGCTTGAAGCCCACCTACGGTGGTAGCAAGTTCTACGGTATCGGAATTAGTATGGATTAGGTCGGCTCGAAGGAGCGATGCTTCTAATTCCAAGGCTACCGTTGCGGATTGTTCAACGGCTAATTCATCTGGGACAAATTGTTCGTTTATCAGAACCCAATGAACTTCTGTTTCGTCGAGGTAATAGGTTGCGAATATACGTTCTTGAACCCAAAGCGACGATTTATTTGCTACCCCATCGGCAACAAGGACCAATTGCCCCGGTACTATTTGGTTGTCGGTGCGAACCCAACTACCACTTTGAACAATGTAGAAACCATTTTCAGTTTCATCGGTCGTATTATATAGCACTACATCGCCTAGCTGAAGAACCACGCCATCAAGTGTTGGTGTCCCTAACTTAGTAGTTGTTTCTAAAACTACAACTCGGACAATAAGTGTAGAATTTTGTTCTATCTGCAAAACTGACGGAGTTGCCAACAAAGTAGAAACAGTGTTGGCAGTGGTAGAAATTGGGGCTGAAAGGTGACGAGGCGATATTGAACGATCGGGTATAATAGCATTTAAAGGCATAACATTAGGCTCCTTGGATAAATACCGTAACAGAAGAAATTCCAGTTTCGAGCGAATGCTCGCACGAAAGAACTACCGCAAACGAAGTGGAAAGGCGGTCGGAGAGTTCTTCGGAAAACCCTAACGATGTTAAAGAAAATGGTTCGAACCGATTCCCAATTTCTGTTGGAAGCAGGTTTGATGTTCTAAACCGCAGGTGCGATGAATTGTTTCGTAAAAATGCACCGGCAAAGGCGTCGCAAAGTGTGATTCCCAACCCAGATTGGTGATATGCTTTATTGATATAGGATTCGAAAGAATGATTGGCAGATATTGTCCCCACTGTTGGTGAGGTGAAAAGTTGTTCGTTGGAAATAGCAATAGAAACAGATTCGTGAAGCCGAACCGCCACTTGCGAAGGTACGAAAGCAGAATGGCTTTCGAACGAATACAAGCTCCCATATAGGAATCCTTCCCCTGCTTCCATTGTGCTTGTTTCAGCATTATAAGTATACCCAGAAATTCTATCAATATCAGGATTATCCACCGCTACAGTGAACAAATTCATTTTCCAAGGTTGAGGTAACATTGTAGAAGGTATTGGCTGTTCTACAGGGTATACCTTCGAAATTTTTCCACCAAATTGTGGTTGGGAATGGAGAAATACTTCAATATCAAAATCTTGTTCTGCTTCGGCTCCTACAATAGAACGTGTGGTAAAACTGGTAGTTCCTTGTTGTTCTGGCGAATAGTGAACTCGTACACTGCGAAGGCTTCCAGCACCGAATTCTATTTCACGCCCTTCGTCCAAAATATTGCTCGGCAAGACTACCGTAGCAGGGGAATATATCAGATTCCAATTCATTAAAAGTGTACCGCTTGCCCATTCGAAATTTGAGCTATACGTACTTCCCATTTGTTCAGTAAGGAGTCGTAAAAAATCATAGGTTGTAGTAAAGCGTTGAAACCCTTGTTCGTCGAAAAGGACACCACCAACGATAGAACCACTGTCGTGTGGTGGTTTTGTGATTTTTCCTATCATATACGGATTAGTGCAAACTGCGCCATAAGTATGTTCTTGTGTTAGTGGCGAACGATAGAACGAGAGAATTTCCCCTTCCCAAGGAAAAGCAGAACGTTCGATAGTCGCAGATTCTGAAAACAACATTTTCTGTAACATTCCTTCCATTGCAGCTATTCTACTGTCGATATATTCGTTCAGTGAACAAAGATGAGCCTTCGTATCCCAATTTCTTTCATCGTTATGAAATGGTGCTTTGGGTCCTCCAAATTCGAAATATCCATTTGTTGCAAAACCAGCACTAAAAAAGGAAACATACAGTCGGTCGACAGTTTCATAGGTTAATTCCTCAACTTCTGCGGTAAGCGAAACAGATTCTGAAAGGAACCGAAAAAGATCGACAAAAAGAATTTCCATTACCTCCTCACCCTGTTCGGTGCAACGGATTGTACTTGTTGGTATTCGTTTCATTACCCCACAAAACACCGCTTTGGATTCCCACAACAGATAAGGTGGGTGTTGCGAAACACTTGCACGAACCACCACAACAAATGGGAGCGTGTTCGCAGAGTTTTCTAAACATCTATTCCGAAATATTGTCGGTGCTTTCGTTAGATTTATTGTTATACTAAACGAACTTGTTTCGGAAAATCCGTATGGAATTGTATCAAATTCAGAAAGGATAACACCACTCGAACGGAGAACGGTATCGGGTAATTCCACCATTCCCGGGAACGGTTGTACTGAATCAAAGGCAGATGCACGTGGGTAAAAACTACAATGGTAGGACCGCCCTGA
>JBDNFX010000342.1:0-10542 GCA_041689575.1 Kapaibacterium sp. (SeqCode) | reverse complement strand
TCTAGAAATGGGTAGAATTAATGCTCAGGACGATCAAGAAAAATTTTCTATGACAGTGTTAGGTCTAAAACTTTCTGCAAATCATAATGGAGTAAGTAAACTACATGGGGCTGTTGCTAGAACAATGTGGAAAGATATTTGGGCTGATTTTCCAGAAAAAGAAGTACCAATTGACTCTATAACAAATGGTATACATACCAAAACTTGGGTAAGTAAGGATTTTGCAGATTTATATGACCGGTACATAGGAACTAAATGGAGATTCGAAGCAGATAATCAATCTATTTGGGATTTAGTCGATACAATACCAGATGATGAGCTATGGAAAACAAAACAAAAAGTTCGTAACGATTTAGTGCTTTATGCACGTGATCATTTGTTAAAAAAACGTGGTTTGTATTTAGAGCAAGAAGAATTAAATAGAGCCAGTGAATATCTTGATGCAAATACATTAACAATTGGTTTTGCTCGAAGATTTGCAACGTATAAACGAGCTATGATGTTGTTCTCAGACATCGAAAGACTAACAAAATTGCTAACGAATAAATCACAACCACTTCAAATTGTCATTGCAGGAAAAGCTCATCCTCGAGACACACAAGGGAAAGAAGTGCTTCAGGAAATTATCCATAAAGTAAAAACGTTTAAGTTACAACGACATGTTGTTTTTTTAGAAGATTACGATATGGAAGTTGCATCGGTAATGTTAGCAGGATCAGATATTTGGCTCAATACACCAATACGACCATTAGAAGCAAGTGCTACATCAGGTATGAAGGCGGTCTTAAATGGTGGAATTCATATGTCTATTTTAGATGGTTGGTGGGACGAAGCCTACAATGGAACGAATGGTTTTGCAATTGGGAAAGGTGAAGAATATGCAACCTTCGATGAATCCTATGAAGCAGAAGCAGAAACATTGTATTCTATTTTAGAAGACTTTGTAGTGCCAATGTTCTACCGAAGAGAGGATTCACAAATATCGAAAAAGTGGATTCAGTATATGAAAAATTCTATCCGCACTAACTGTGGAGTATTTTCTACCCAAAGGATGGTACGGGAATATGCTGAAAAATATTATTACCCAGCAATGAACACATTTAAAAAGATGAATGGTACCTCCGAACAAATTGTAGCCTATAGAAATTGGAAAGAAAATATATGGGCAAATTGGCAGAATATTTCTATAAAAAGTTTAGAATTAACTGGAACTAAGGATGCATACGTTGGTAAAGAATTTGAAGCAACTACTACAATATATTTAAATGGATTAGCTCCAACAGACATTAAAGCTCAATTATTATTCGGATCGGTAAATGCAATGGGTAAGTTCGAAAATGCTTCCTATACAACCTTGCAATTAGTAGAATCGAATGAAGAAACAAAAATTTATATTTACAAAGGAACTGCTATTTGTAATGATTCTGGAATGCAAGGCTGCACTGTAAGAGTTGTTCCAAACCATGCATATTTGTCAAATCCTGCTGAAATGTATGTATGCACTTGGTCGAACAATATTAAAGGAACAAATGCACTTTCAGAATAGAATCAAGTAAAATTTATTCGTAAATACAAAAGCTCTTTGGAAACAAATTTTCCAAAGAGCTTTTTGTTTATTAAAGGCTTACTCTTTGATTACGAATGAGCAATTGTCATCCAAGTATCTAAATAGTTGAAAGTTTGCTTTGCAGCCTCTACAATCTCATCGTGTTCATCAACGGTGCAACTTCTTTCTACTAACATTGCAAAGTTTTTCCAATTAGGACCTGTCATTTCACCATAAGGGAAATAGAATTGAGTCATATTTGAAACAACATCGCCAAGTTTCGATTTTAAATGACGTGTAATTACAGAACCACCTAAAGTAGAGCCTTCTAAAACATAAAGGATTCCTAATTTTTTTGCAGATGTTGCTGTACTTGGTAATAATTCACAAATTGGTAATACAGCTATTGATTCTTCAGTATGATTTCCTGTTGCAAGTAAATCTGCTTTCAAAAGAGGAAGTTTTTCACGAACAGAAACATTGAATTCTTCTAGCCAAGGTTCACTATCAGCGAACAACATTGGTTCAAGTGGAGCATAAAATCCCCAAAAAGCCTCTAATATTTTATGGTATTCAACTAATTGAATAGTGTCCGAAGTAACACGTTGCAGATATACATTTTTTTCAATTGCATCGTGCAAAGGGCGAGTTTCTTCTTTTAGTCGCTTCATTACCGAGATATGTTCTTGTACTTCCATTGTCTGATTTCTAAATTAGAATGTTTTAAAAAATAAAAGAAAGGTTAAAATTTTGGGAAAAAACTGATACTGAATCGTGGAATTGCTAGAATAGTTTGAATGTCTAAACGAGCTTTTTGGTCAGGAACAGAAGCATAGCATTTATCTGTTAATAATGGATCTTTTGAAGTGAAATTCCTTATACCAGTCGGAAAATTCACTCTAAATTCAGCGGAAGGAACAATTACACCCCAAGGGATTACGATATTTCCCATTAGCCCAACATTGAGGATTGGTCCAATTCTGGTAATCGTTTCATTGTTCGAACCATAATGAGCTGAAGAAATAGAAATACCAGAACCAGCATAAAAGTTTATTCTTCCATATTGGTTGGGAATCAATTTAAATGCTAAGTCAATATTAGTATATTCGTCCTTAATTTCAATTTTTTCAGCAGAATTAAACAAAGTTGAAACATGAGAAGAAGCATTATAACCAACTTCTAATTGAATCCATTCTAATGGGTAATACATTAATTGAATTCCGTACGTTGTTGCTGCTGAAAGTGAAACCCACTGACTTTTCCCTTGTGAACAACCATTCAAATATGTTAGATTATCAACAATTGTATTTGTACCTATCAAAACTCCAATACCAATAAGTTTTGGGTATGGATGTTCTAAAATTTCAAGATTTGTTTCTAATTCATCCTCAAAATCAATTCTTCCTCTTTGGGCATATCCTACTGAGGTTACTAAAAAAAGTAAAAGTGTCAAAATTGAAAAAAATTCTTTAGCGTTCTTTGTAGTCATTGTGGTTATTGTATCTAATGTAATTGATCGAATATCAGCTATTTTTTCTGCTATATTCTGTAAATACGAAGGTTCATTTCTTTTCCCTCGAAAAGGTATTGGTGCCATATAAGGCGAATCAGTTTCTATCATAATTCTGTCTTCCGGAATGGATTGAATAACTTCAGTTAGAGTAGATTTTTTATATGTGCAATTCCCTGTAAAAGATATATGAAAATTTAGTGCCAAGACTTTTCGTGCGAATTCTATTGAAGACGAAAAACAATGGAAAACACCTTTAAGCGAACCATCTTGATGTTCTTTTATTATTGAATATACATCATCCTCAGATTCTCTATTATGAATTATAACGGGTAGTCCTAATTCCTTAGCAATTTCCAATTGACGATGAAATACCTTCTGTTGTTGTTCTTTTGGAGCAAAATCGTAATAATAATCTAAACCAATTTCACCAATTGCCTTTACCGATTGTTTGTTGTTTTGGTAAAGCGTTTTGATTCTATCACTGGTTTCAGAGGTAAATTCTAATGCATTGTGTGGATGAACGCCTAATCCGCACGATAAATACGCCGAACTGTTTGTGAATGATAGTAATGAATCAAAATCCTTAGGACTTATTGCGGGTATTACTATGTGTTCAATTCCTGAAGTTATTGCGCGTTCAAGAACTTCATTTCTATCTACTTCAAATTGTTCTACATCGAGGTGACAATGGGTATCGATCATCGAGGGTTTTATTGATTTTTCTTCCATCCAAACTTGGTTTCCTTGAACGGTATAAACCGAAAAAGTATGAATTCTATTGTTTTTAGTTCTTTGATTCATTAAATGACCTATAAATGGTGAATATCTGAACAAAAACTTCTCTTTAAATCTTCATTTGAAATGGTTGAACAGATAATCTTCCATCCATTATCAATTAGTGATAGTGCTATTTCTAATTCTTTTTCTACTAATGGGTTTTCAAAAATATCGAATGTTACTTGTTTGTTTTTGGGATTCTGAATCCAATTTGGCAATGTTGTAAGTAAATTTTTTGAAAGATAAATGAACTCTAAAGAAGGAATATTCTTTACATCAAACGTATGAATTTGGTTATTTGAACAAAGTAACCGTTTCAATTGTAAACCTCTTTTTCCTTGTATTTCTATTTGTTCAATTGAATTTGAAGTTAAGTCTATATCTTCAACGTTTTTACAATCCAATACTTCAATTGGAAATGTTTTTAGTTCACAAGAACGAAAAGAAATTGAGTAAAGATTTTTACAATGAACAATACTTGCCACATCTTTCAGATTTTCGTTAGAAATTTGAATTGTTTGTAAGGTTTTGAATTGTTCTAAACCTGTTAAGGTGGTTATTCCTGTCGAGCGAATAGTTAAAGAGATAAGTTCTTGTGAATTTAGTTTGAGTTCAGATATCTCATTTAATTTTATTCCTAAAATTGATAAAGACTGTAAGTGCAATAACTTAGAAAAGTTAATTGAAAACAGGGTTGCATTTAGTGAAAAATCTTCAATTACTACTGTTTTAAGAGTTTCAATGTTGGATATTTTTTTGTAGATATCAGGCTTCTTTTCGTAAGTTAACGTGGCAATGGAAAAAGAAATACATTTTGGAAATTGTAAAAATACAATTTGAGAATTCGGTGAAAGCACTATATGAACTGAGTCCAATTGGATGTATTTCAGATTTGGAAGGCTATTGAATAACAAGCAAAAATCATTTTCTGAAATAGTTATATGATTCAAAGAAATATAACTAATAGAGGGTAAAATACTTCCAGTTAATGAACTCACTTCACAGTATTCAATTGAAAGATACGCTAGTTCAATTATAGAATTTAGATGATCTAAAGAAAAAACAAAACTATCTAAATTTTCAAAAGTGATTCCCCTTAGAGTAGAATTTACCTCTGGAATAAATTTCTCAATTACCATCGACTTAACAACAGTACCCGCTGAAGAAGATGAGAGTAATTCTTGAGTTGAGGGTATTGTTGTCAAACTATACGCAGTTTCTTGAAACAAAACTCCATTTAAGTGGATTGAATCTAAAAAGGCAGTTAGATCAGAAAAAAATTTAGGGTTGTAGGCGTATTTCGATGGTTGTTTGCACCAATGAAGTCTCATTAAATCTTTTTGATCATCGTCCAAACATTCCTTCAAAAATTCTCTTGCAGTAGAACGAACTTTTTTTGAGCTTCCAAATAGTTCTAATGCGAATAAAACTGAGCAAACATTTATAACATTATCTACATTGTCAATCTTGTAATCTAGCACTGTTTCATTGATAAAAATGGAATAATCATTTATATCTATAAAGGGTGCTTTTGCCTTTGACCGATCAAAATACCGTTTGCAGTGATATTCTACAGTCATTGAAATATTTAGTTCTGAAACAATTCTCAAATCCTTTTCTGTCGGGCGGTTACCAATAATTATATGGGTATACTTTGTAACATTTTTTGTTGAAAAGTATTCAATATGCCAATTGTTATTTTTAAAGAGAATTTCTAAACATCGAAAGGAATAATGAAGAAGCGATCCGCAAATTCCAATATTGACTGTATCCACAGAAGAAAGAAATTGGAAAGGATTACTCAGAATAAAACTGAGAGAATTTAATGCGTGTGTTGCATTTTGAGAATTGCCATTTAGGACAATTTCTAACTGTTGGTCTATGGAGGTTACTGATTCTTTATAAACTGGATTATAAAATTCATCGGAATTAAAGATAGGGTTGAAAGAAGACTGTTTTGAATTGTTTCGTTTTTTTCTATCTCGAAGTTCTGAGCGATGATCGTTGTAATCTAAAAAATTCTTTTTTGACATAATTACTACTAAAATGACTAATGTTCTACGGGGTTAGAAACGTAGAACATTCATCGTACAAACACCTTAGGTGAAAGGTGAGAACTTATTGGGGCACTTATTTCTAATACCAATTAAACGTACAAAAAGTTCCAATCTAAAAAAAAATCCCTGATAAATATCAAGGATTTAAGTTAGGATAAGGGAAATGCTATTTATGCACTTAAAATTTTACGAGCAATTACGATTCGTTGTACTTCACTTGTACCTTCACCAATAGTTAAAAGTTTAGAATCTCTCCATAGTTTTTCAACTGGATAATCCTTAATATAACCGTAACCACCGTGAATTTGAATAGCTTCTTCGGAAGTTTTAACAGCAACTTCAGAAGCAAACAATTTAGCGTGTGAAGCAGCTAAAGAATAATCTTCGCCATTATCGCGCATCATAGCAGCATTATAGGTAAGCATTCTCGCAGCATCTATATTCATTGACATTTGTGCTAATTTGAATTGAATAGCTTGAAAATTTGACAATGGTTTATTGAATTGATGGCGTTCCGTTGCGTACTTCAATGCAGCTTCAAAGGCACCTTGTGACAGACCAACACTTAATGCCGCAATGGAAATTCTACCACCATCTAAAATTTGTAATGCTTGTATAAAGCCTTCATTTTCTTTTCCTATCAAATTTTCTGCAGGAACACGAACATTTTCTAATGTTAATGAAGCTGTATCTGAACATCGCATACCAACTTTATTTTCTTTTTTAGAGCCAAAAAAGCCAGGCATAGATTTATCGACAACAAAGGCAGAAATTCCTTTGTTGCGTTTTTCTCTGTCAGTGACAGCCATAATTACTGCCGTATTTCCAACATTTCCATGTGTTATGAAATTTTTAGATCCGTTAATAACCCAATCAGATCCATCGCGTACTGCAACTGTTTGCATCCCACCAGCATCAGATCCTGAATTTGGTTCTGTTAGCCCCCAAGCACCAATATGACGCCCTGAGGCTAAATCAGGAACATATTTTTGACGTAATTGATCTGAACCAAAGCGATAAATATGTGAAGTACACAAACCGTTATGAGCAGCAACTCCCAAGGCAATAGAAGGACACCCACGAGCAATTTCTTCAACAACTAAAGCATATTCCATATACCCTAACGAAGAACCTTCGTATTCATCTGGTATAACAATACCCAAATAACCAAGGTTGCCTAATTTTTTAAAAACTTCCATTGGAAATTCTTGTGTTTCATCATATTCAAGAGCTATTGGTTTTACTTCTTGTTCTACAAAATTTCTAACTTGGTCTCGAATTGCTTCTTGGTCTTCAGAAAGTGTGAAGTTTAAGTTTGATGATATTTCTTCCATTCCGTATTTCCCTTGATGAGTAATTTTTGCTTTAAAAGTAGACTCTAAATTGTGTTTAAGGTCTAAACGATAATTACGAAACTATTGTTCCCAATGTTTACAAAAATACAAATTTTAATCGAGATTTGCCGACTTTCAAGATAAATTGGTAAATTAGAGAATTATATTTAGATTATAAGTAAGGTAGAAGTATGAAAATAGTAAAATATGTTGGCTTAGGAGTTGGTGCCATAGTAGCCATATCTATCGCAGGTTGGGCGTTAATGTTTATGTTCAAGATAGCATTCTCGATGATTAAAATGGGGATTTTTGTGGTAGTAGTTGGTGCAATACTTTATGCAATTACAAATTTTTTTCTCTCATCGTCTTCTAAGGAAAAGGTATGATTATAAGAATACTCTTTTTCAATCTCTTAATGTTTGTAGTAACTTCAACTACTGCGTTTAGCCAAGGAGGAAATCCAGACGATCTTTGCAATTGTAAACCTACAAATTCTCTAACAATTGCTGTTGCAAGGGAGTTTATGTCTCAGTTTGGAGCACCAAATTCCATTCCATTTGCGGCACCATTAGCTGAAACTATAAATGCTACAGCTAATTCTCGTTTTTATACTACTGCTTTTATACCAAAAGAGAATAAATTTTACTTCCGATTTTCAATTAATGGAATGTTAGGACTTGTTCGCGATGATCAAAAAACGTTTAAAACCGTTTTGCCTTGGGAAACAGATGAGGGGAAAAAGGCATCGATTATTACTGCCAGTGCAAAGTATACTGGTAGAGACACTGTTGGTGCTATTATGGATGTTCTCTACTATTTGTTAAACAGAGGTTATACAAACGGAACAATTACAAATCAGCCTCCAAGAACAGCGGCAACAATTTTTGGTAATCTCCCTGCTAACTTTAAAGTAGATCGTGAAGAACTTATTACTACCTTAGAAACAGATCCAAATTATATAGCCTTGGGGTTTTTAAATCCAAATTTAAAAACTCAAGTCGATAGTGTTGCAAGATTGCTTCCAAATGCAACTTTTGAACTGCCTCCAGGTTTAAACATCAGTTCATTAATTGCTGCTGTTCCTCAAATCGAAATTGGTTCATTTATGGGTACTGAAGTGCTCGTACGTTTTATTCCTACATTAGATTGGGGCGAGGCTATAGGGAAGTTTGGGTTTTGGGGTGTTGGACTAAAGCATAGTATATCTCAATATTTTAATCCTTCCGATAATCCAGAAGAACGAATCTTTGATTTAGCAGTTCAGGCAGTGTATCAGTCTACAACCTTAGATAATACTTACGGAGAAAGTCGATCCAATATCCGTTCCGATGCTCAAATTATGTCAATTAACATTCAAGGTAGTAAAACATTTTTTACAGGATCTGGAACTTATTTATTTGATGTTTATGGTGGTGCTGGTTTTGAATCGTTAAACATTGATGCAAAACTTACTTCCTATTTACCTGTTACTTTACAATCGGAATTAGGATTAAGAACACCAAAAACATGTTTTGAAGTAGATGGGCAATGGGCAGTAGTTGATCCTTCTCGTGGTTGTTTTGGCGATGACCAAGCACGGATTGATGATTTGTCTTTAAAAAATAGTTCCTATCGAGCTACGTTAGGTGTAACGAGAAAGTTTGGTCCAGTTTCAATATTTTTCGATTATTCACTTAGCAACTTTAATATAATAAGTGGTGGTATTCAAGCACAATTTTAATCAATATGAATAATAAAATCGACAAACCTATATTTCGTTCAACAACAGTTCTCGCAGTTCACCGAAACGGTAAAGGTGCAATGGCTGCAGATGGACAAGTTTCATTAGGAAATACGATAATGAAACCTAATGCAAAAAAACTACGAAGATTGTATAACAATCAAGTTATTACAGGATTCGCTGGTGCAACTGCCGATGCTTTTACACTTTTAGAACGATTCGAAGAAAAATTAGAAATGTATCGTGGTAATTTGTTCAGATCTTCGGTGGAATTAGCAAAGGACTGGCGTACTGATCGGTATTTGCGAAAGTTAGAAGCAATGTTGATTGCAATGGATACAAAACAAATGCTGCTCATTTCTGGAACCGGTGATGTGATAGAAACTGATGAACAAATTTTAGCAATTGGATCTGGGGGTAATTATGCCCTATCTTCTGCTAGAGCCTTACTTCACCATACCGAAATGTCCGCTAAAGATATTGCCTATGAGTCATTGAAAATTGCAGGAGATATTTGTATTTACACCAATACCAATATTATTGTTGAAGAAGTGTAGAATTCTTTTTTGAATTCATATTAAACTAAAAAGGGAACAATACCATTGTTCCCTTTTTCTGCGATTACTCTAAATATTTTAGAGATTCCTATAACCAATATAAGTTGTTAAAACAAAAAATCCAAAGATTAAAAAGTAGGTTATATACGAAAGTAAAACAGTTTTCCATTTCTCAGTTTGTAAAACCGAACCAAGTGTTATTCCTGCAACAAAAAATTCTATTATTGAATGGAGTGAGATTCTACTAAAAAGAACAAACAAAATTTCATTTCCATATATGGGTATGAAAAAACCTAAATTTGGTGCTATTTGCAAAGAATCCGTCCAATATTGAATAAGTCCTGTCAGAATGTTCCCTACACCAGCTATTGCATTTGTTAAGCAAAAAACGATTGAAACTATCGATAAATTGTTATAGACAACCTCTCGAAATAATAGTGAACCTACAAACCAAAAAAGTAATATTTGCACCATTATTCCAAATCCAGAATATAATACTCCAACACCTAATCCCGATGTCAATTGAAATTCAGATTGTTCTTTCAGTAATCGTATTTGTTCTATCTGTTGTTCATTCGTTAGTTGCACTTTTTCGCCAGCACGTTGAATATAATTCTTTCTCATTTCAAAACCTTGTTCTGAAAGTGCTTGAGAAGAAGTATGTAGCCAATTTACTCCAACTACAGTTATTGTATAAAAAAGAATTCCAAAAGCAAAACTAATCCTTAATCCGGGTAATAGCTCTTTTGTTAATGTTGTTGGTTTACTGAATAGAATCCGTAATGCTATTAAAAGTGATTTCATTGTCTAAAATATGGAAAAAGTAATTTGAATTTCTGCAATGTAATACAGAAAACGTAAATAATTGTTTTGTAGTGGAATATCTTTCAGTTTACGGAATTGAAACGCAAAAAATGACAGAAAGTGTCATTCGTGTTATGTGTTGTTGATAGAAATTTATTTTGAAAGAACTAAGAGAGTCATTGTGATTTAAATTAATTTTATAGAGTGTTCTGAAAAATTTCCAAAGAAACAATT
>JBDNFX010000341.1:0-1821 GCA_041689575.1 Kapaibacterium sp. (SeqCode) | reverse complement strand
TTATATAAAAAAGTTTCATTTCAAAATCTACTTCTACAATAATCATAGGAGTTTGTTCTGCAAAACTTGCTAAATGTTTTAACCGGAGTTCATCTTTCTTTTCTTTTGAAATGTCAATAAATACAGAAATGTACCTTGACTGAAATTCAGAAATTTGATACTTAGTTTGATGAATCTGAACCCATTTAATTACTGATGTCGATTTCGTAACAATCTGAACATTCATTTTAAAAACTGATCCATCATTCCTATTATCCCATTGATGAATAAGATGTAGATATTCAGTTAATGATTTTTCAGTCATATTTTCACGTAGAATATTTCTATGTAAATCAGATAAAGCATCAATTTCTAACAATTTTAGTAAAACACCATTAGTTCGTTCAAAAACAAAGCTTTCATTAGTGTCATAAGTATAAAATGAATATTGAATTACACCAATTGGCAGTAGTTCAATCAATAGACTTTGTAATTGCTCATTCTCACGCAATTGATGTTCAACTTCCTTTTGTGTAGTAATATCTACTGCTGAACCAACTATTTCATTTACAACTGAATTTTCAATAATTGGTTGAAACCAAAATAGAATATATCTATCATTGTAAAAGATTTCATTTTGAACTGATTTACCATTGAAGCAATGTTCAATAGAAGGAAGTATGGCTTTTCTAAAATTATCACTAAAATGCTCGTTAAACAAAACAGCTTCATCAACTGTTACACCTAATTCTTTAGAAAGTAAACCATCACAAAATATAATTGAATAAGAATTGTTTTCTTTCCGTAAACGGATAACCAAATTTAAAAGATTCTGAACAGTAGTTCTTAAGTCGTTTCGTAAAGCTTTTGTAAGTGCAATTTCAGCATTTTTAAGATTTGAAACATCTACTCCGATTTGATTTAAAGCATAAGGTTGATTATTCTCATTAAAATCTGCATAAAGGAAGTTTTTCAACCATAAATGTTCTTTGTTGTAATTATAACCTCTATAATCTAAGGTCATTACACCTTTATAATTTAGGTTCGCCCAATTAGTATATGATTCTATAACATTTGGCAAATCATCATCATGAATATAGGCTAATCTTTCTTGTGGATTTAAATCACGTAAAACATCTATTGGTGCACCAAACTGATCCTCAAATGCTTGGTTCGAAAATTCATACGTTTTCGTATCTATCAAAAACCTTGTAATTGATATAGGTAAGTTATGAACTAAATCAAAAAACTTCCTTTCATTCAGAAGTAACGACTCTTCAATTAATTTGCGAGATTCTTCTTCTTTTCGTAAGTCTGTAATGTCATTGATTGTAATTAAAAATGAAGACTGATTTGAAAACTGTATCTTTTCAATAACGATAGTTACTATAAGAATTTCTTTTTTTACTAAGAGTTCTAATTCAAATTGATTCTTTTCTTGTAAATTTTCCAGAAAGTGAGTTTCTTTGAATTGTTGATGACCTTTTGGAAGATAATTATTCAAAAGTACAGAAAAAGGGCAATGAATAAAAGTTGTGTTTAATTGAAAAAGTAAAAGTGCTGAGTCATTTAAAAAAGTAGTGTTTCCTTTTTCATCGATGGTAATAATACCATCCGAAATTGCATTAAAAGCTTGAGTTAAGGAATTTTTTTGTTCATATAAATCTTGTTCAAGTTTATGTTTGTGAAGAACAATCTCAATAGTGATTTTTAACTCCTGTGCATCAACAGGCTTAAGAAGATATCCAAATGTGGATGTAGACTTTGTACGTTCAATTGTTGAAGAATCGTAATTAGCAGTAAGAAAAACTATAGGGATTTTATGCGAAGAATTTATGTTCG
>JBDNFX010000340.1:0-4556 GCA_041689575.1 Kapaibacterium sp. (SeqCode) | reverse complement strand
CAAATTAAAGATGCTGCATCTACTGCAACTTCTGGTGCATTAGGAACAGACGAAAAAGTAGCACTTGCGAAAGCTGCGTATCGCTTGGTGCAACAAATTCAAACTGTTGTTGATTCAACTGTTTTTGGTGGAAAACAAATTTTAGGTGGATCTTTCTCTGCTGATTTCGTTATTGGATTCAATGCAACGAATACCTTAATTACTTTAGGAGTTGATTTAACTACTGGTTCTAGCGAATTCAACATTGCTGGTGGCAACACTTCATTGCAATCAGGTTCTACTCGTTTCGCCGGTATTACAGGATTAAATCTTACTTCATTGAACAGTATTTCAGCTACTGATCTTGGTATATTTGCTAGTTCAGTTATTACATCTACGTTAACATCACTTTCTGATGCATTAACTAATGTAAACAATATTGCTGCATACTTAGGTGGTATTCAAAACCGTTTAACTTCCCAAGATGATTTGATTCGTTCTCAAATAACTAATTATAATGCTGCCATATCTCGTATTTCTGATGCTGATGTTGCAGTTGAACAATTACAGTTAGCTAAATCACAGTTTATTCAGCAAGCAGCCTTGACTTCATTAGTTCAGGCGAACCAGTCTCCACAGTTATTCTTACAGTTATTCCGTTAATAGGTAAATAATTTCTGGATTCTCAGTAGGCTTTTAACCTACAAATAACACTCCTTACAAATAGCATAGTTTTAATCACTATGCTATTTTTTTATCTGATAATTTCACCCAATCCTATTGACACCCAATTGGGGCGACTCTACTTCAAAAGAAAACTCCATCGCCCCTTTGGGGAGAGGGGTGATTTCCCAAAACGCAAGGACACCCAATTGGGGCGTCTCTACAATGAAAGTATTTTTAGAACAATAGTTATCATTCCTTGTTTTTTTGAACTCAAAAAAAAACCCATCTATTGATGGGCTTTTAACGGGCATACTATGTTTAGAATAGTACTACTTCTTTTTATTTAATGCTTCAGTAACTCTTTGAGCAGCATTAGCTAATGTATCGGCAACTAAGAATTTCATTCCAGAATTTTGAAGTATTTCACGAGCTTCAATGGCGTTTGTACCTTCAAGTCTTACTATCACAGGAACTGTAACGGTAACTTTTTGTAATGCTTGTAAAATTCCATTTGCTACACGGTCGCAACGAACAATTCCACCAAAAATATTGATTAGTACTGCTTTTACATTCGGATCTGAAGCCATAATTCTGAAAGCATTTGAAATTCTTTCAACATTTGCTCCTCCACCTACATCTAAAAAGTTAGCGGGACTACCACCAGAAAGTTGAATTATGTCCATTGTAGCCATTGCTAAACCAGCACCATTGACCATACAGCCAACATTGCCTTCTAATTTAATATAATTAAGGTCAAATTTAGAAGCTTCCACTTCTAAAGGATCTTCTTCTTCAATATCTCGAAGTAAGGCTAATTTTGGATGGCGATACATTGCATTGTCGTCAATAGATACTTTAGCATCTAAAACAATCCATTTTTGTTCCTTAGTTATAATTAATGGATTTACTTCAAGCATTGAACAATCTAAATCGTCATAAGCTTTATACAATTTCGGCAAGAAAGTCAAAAAGTTTTTATAAGCATCACCAGAAAGACCAAGTCCAAACGCTAGGTTACGAACTTGAAATTCAGACAAGCCAATAGCTGGGTCAATAAGTTCAGTAATTAATTTTTCAGGAGATTCTTCTGCAACTGTTTCTATTTCTACTCCACCTTCTGTAGAAACAAGAACGATGTTTTTAGAAGTATTACGGTCTAACAATATAGAAAGATAATATTCTTTTTCAATTGCAGCACCTTCTTCAATAAGCATTCTACGAACAATTTTTCCTTCTTCGCCAGTTTGAATAGTAATTAATTTGTTGCCCATTGTTTTTTTAGCAATTTGATATGCTTTATCGGCAACATTTCCACCATTTACTACATTAACTCCGCGTAAAGGCTTTCCATTGATGTCTAAGGGTTGATTCGTTTCAATGTCATGAACAACGCCTTTTCCTCTTCCACCTGCATGGATTTGCGATTTTATTACAATCGTGGAAATTCCATTTGCTATGAAATCGTGGTACGCAAAATGTCCAGCTTCTTCTGGTGAGAAAACTGGTTTGTTCCTAAGGACTGGAACTCCGTATGTTTCTAAGAGATTTTTGGCTTGATATTCGTGAATATTCATTTGTATGAATCTTTCTCGTAATGTATAGATTTTTGTTTAGAATTCACAAAAATACAAAATCTTTCGCAATACACCAACAGAACAGTCGTTTGAGACTTTGAAATACTTATATTACTTCATTGTAATAGTACTCCTCCAGAAAGATTTTTATTCAAACATCGGTTTTTTTTTTGAAATCTACTATATTCAAATGCGAATTCTCCATATAGCTACAGAAAATTTTGCTGGAATCCCCATTAGACTTGTAAAAGCTGAACGTTTGTTGGGACATTATTCCAGATTGATTACTTTAATGAAAAGTCCGCAAGGTTACGAAGAGGATATTTGCTTAGAACTTCCATTTTTACGAAATTCTCTTGTTCAAAATTTTCGAAATATTTTCTCTAAAACTACAACTATTTCTACTTCAAAAAGGAATCTTCAAAAGTTCCACTTTTGGGAACCAAGTTCAGTGTTTCAAAAGTTTATACATAGGTGTAGGGATTTTGTTTGGGAAGCAAAGATTATTTCTGAAGTTGAAAAAATTGGTGGCTTAGATTCTTTCGATCTTATAATTGCTGATGGTGGACATGATTTCTTTAAAATAAAAGAGTATTTAACAAATTCGACAACTCCATTAATAAGTATCTATTATGGTTCAGATTTTAGAACGAGAGGAGTGTTTAGTCACATTTTCAACAAATCGATTTTAAATTTTACTTTTGAGTATGATCACACAGTACTAAATCCTTCATTAGAGTTTTTATTTTTCCCTTATGATGAAGAATACAATGGAAAAACTGATCTCGAAAATTCAAAATTTATTGTTTCTCATTCACCCACAAATAGGAAAGCAAAGGGGACAGATAGGATTTTAGAAGCTCTTTCAAATATTTCTCAAGGAATAGATTTCGAGGTAGATCTTATTGAAGGAGTTTCGTACGAAGAATCGATGAATAGGAAATCAAAATCTTCTTTGTTTATAGATCAAATTGGAGAATTAGGATATGGTGTGAGTTCTTTGGAAGCACTGAGATTAGGAATACCTACTGCAGTCGAGATTCTTTCTGATTATGAATCTATATTAGGAGAACACCCATTTTATAATCTGAAAAGTTCGAATCTCGAAGAAGACCTTCGAAGTATCATTACTAATTTACAGGTTGGAAAATTTGATTCTAAAAAAGGGAAAGAATGGGTAAAGGAATACCATTCAACGAAGGTAGTAGTTTCAAAATATTTAAGGATTGTTACCGCTTTACTTTATTAGTAAAATATGAATCAATTTCAGAATATCGTTTATAAGCATCTGATTTTTCATCATCAGTTAACGATAATTCAATATCAAAATAAGCAGTACGAGTTAATTCTTTTAACTGTGAACGTATGTTAGAATTACGAACATAACCGTGGTATTTCTTACACACCAAAAACCAAGCAAAACCTTCAATAATATTCTTTCCTATTCCTTCACCACGGTAATACATTCCGCCAAGATTGTTTGCAGCTATTACATCACCATTTTCTGCAGCAGTTTTGTACCAACGAAAAGCATCAAAAATACTCTTTTTGGTTCCGCGCCCCCAAAAATATGCATTACCAAGTTCTAATTGTGCAACTTCATCACCTCTATATGCTTGTAATTTCAAAATAGAAACAGGAACATACAATTGAGAATATAAACATTCAGTTGATGAAACTAAAAACGTTATTACTATAAAAAACAAAACTATAAATTTTGACATATCAATAACTAAAAATTTAAGATGAAAACCAATTTAATAGTACTTTAGAGGCTAATTTACTTTCTGGACTAAAACTGCCCTCTAATTTATCTTTTTCCTGAATCTTTGCGTCCCAATACCAAAAGAAAATACCATCACATAACGGATGTTTTCCTAAAGATTCTATTACATATGTATAATACAATTCTTGAATTCCTTCGTGAGGAATTCGTTTGCTTGTTTGAACATCACGTTCAATACTAGGTTCTAATTCAGCACCCAATTGAGATTGCAAACCAGTTTGCATAATAAGAAACTTTTTACCCGTTGTTCTGTAAAATTCTTCTAAGTATGTACGAACTGAATTTAACGTATTGGTTTCAGATCCCCAAAATGTTCCATGAGTTTGACCATTAGAAGTCAAAATAGGAAATGCTTGAAAAGCAACAAAATCAGTATGTTTAAATAATGGACACCAAAACAATTCTGGTTCTGCATTCCTGAAGTTTTCAATTCCCATCCAACTTGCAGTATACACTACTTTATTTGAGTACACTGAACGAACTGATTGTAATAGTTGAGTCCAATGTTCTAAAGTTTCTTCTTTTACAGCGGAAGTTAACTCATTTCCTAT
>JBDNFX010000339.1:0-1407 GCA_041689575.1 Kapaibacterium sp. (SeqCode) | reverse complement strand
TGTATCAGTGGTATCTAAAAATGTTCTAAATCGTGTAAATGCTGAAGTATCTTCAGAATCTTTATAAAAATCAAATTCGACAAGATTAGAGATTGTCGAATCTGTATCTTTCATTGTTGCAATTGAAATTGCTCTGTTATTTACCAAAGGAACGATTGGATAATCATTAATATTAATTTGTCTATATCGAACAACTGTTCCTTGACTATTGATATATTTTCCATTAGAAAGTAATTGAATAGGTACATTCTTGTTTGGAAGTTTGTAACTTTGATTGCTTTTTTCTAATGTTTTGCTATTCGAAACAAATTGAAAGGACTGAGTATTTATGTTTAATTCAACGCTATTATTCATAGTGTTAGAAGTATAAAAAGGAATCTTTATTGGCAATGTTTCTTCGGAATTTCCTCTTGTTACATTAATTTCTAACTCATATAATGTTTCAACTTCTAATTTTTTTTCAGGAGACCAAGTTACAAAGTTTTTCGAAATTATAAAATTCCCTTTTTCGGTTTGATTATTCTCAGAAAATATAAACTCTTTTGAAAGATTAGAGAAATCTAAATACTTAGATATTATACAACTAATTGTCATTGAATCTGAACTATTAGGAATATAGAAGCGGTAATTAGGAGCATTGGAACGTAAGTTCCAAAAAGGAGAAGGATCTAAAGCAATAGCTCCTAAATTGAAAACTGAAAAAGTTATAGAATCTAAATTATTAGTACTAAATTCTTTCGCATTTCTTGTTTCTATCTTACAGTACACCTTGTAATTTCCAATTGAACCATAAAATGGTAATTCTTTTCTAAACTCTATGGCTTCACAACGAGTTTGAAACGAAAGTGTATCAGAACGAGTAGTGTCATCGGAAACAGTAGTAATAATTAAAGTGATAATTTCGGGTGGGATTTTATTAAAACCTTTATTGAAAATGAATCCTTTTAGAATGGCAATTGAATCAGTTGTTGCCAAAATGGGAGTTTCAATTTCTAAATCTGTCAATATATAATCAGTTGTTTTACTTAATGGAATTGAAACCATTGGATCACCCAAAAATGTGTGTTGCATTAATGAATGAAAAGCCATAGGAAATTGATGTGTTAGGGAAATATCAAATGAATCTAATTTTGAATCAAGAAAGTTATTTAAATTTTTAGCTTTGTAAAACACTGATCCCCAAGTGCCATCACTGTCAAACATCAGATATTGAATCATTGTTGTCGGAATTTTTGCTTCAGTACTAAGTTCACCCCAACCAGTAATTCCAGTAGATACTATACTTCCTTTATCTTTAGCAACTAAATAGGTTTCATTTCTGCAAGAGTTTTCGCTGTTTGAAAAATTACCGGTTTGACAAGCACCAGTAAACAACATAAAGTATTTCCCAAAATTTTTAAGTCTTTC
>JBDNFX010000338.1:0-4324 GCA_041689575.1 Kapaibacterium sp. (SeqCode) | reverse complement strand
ATCTAAAATATTTTCTACAGGAATTTCACAATCTTGAAACACTAATTCTGAAGTTACAGAAGCACGCAAGGAATGTTTACCTTTCATTTCAGGAGCGGTAAATCCTTTAAAACCTTTTTCTACAAGGAATCCGCGAACTTTTCCATCTAATTTTGCCCAAACAACACAAACATCAGCCACTGAGCCATTCGTAATCCACATTTTTGCACCATTTAGAAGAAACCCACCTTCAGTTCTAACTGCAGTGGTTATCATATCTGTTGGGTTAGATCCATAATCTGGTTCAGTTAAGCCAAAACAACCAATTGCTTTTCCAGCAGCTAATTTTGGAAGCCATTTCATTCGTTGTTCTTCTGAACCGTATTTATAAATCGGATACATAACTAACGAACTTTGAACAGAAGCAAAAGAACGAATTGCTGAATCTGCTCGTTCTAATTCTTGCATTGCCAATCCATAACAGATATTATTCATTCCAGCACAACCGTATTCTTGAGGTAAGGTTACCCCAAAAACGCCAATAGACGCCATTTTTTCAACTAGTTCTTCTGGAAATGTCCCTGCCATAAAATGTTTGTCAATGATAGGAATTACTTCTTCATTTACAAAATTACCGACAGTATCTCTAACGAGTTTTTCTTCTGATGATAATAAATCATCTAAATTATAGTAATCAACAGGTATGTAGTTCATATAGCTTTCTCATGAAAAATTTTAACAAAAATACGAATTTATAGGTTAAAAGTATACATTCTCGAAAGTAAAGTGAAATTTTCTTTGTTCTCAGTCAAAATAATTGTATATTTGTAATCGTTATTGAACTGGGCTCAGAGAAGCCCATTTTTTATTTTTTTGACTATGAACAAAGAGTTAACCAAAGATATCGTTTTGGAATTTTTGCAGCCTTTAGCTACAAGTCTTGAACTGTTTGTTGTTGATGTATCGTTAAAAGGTACAATGAAGCACCGTATTTTAGGTGTCTATATTGATAAACCTAATGGTATATCAATAGAAGATTGTAGCACTCTACAGCGGTTGATTGATGAACATTTTGAAAATTTCGAACTTTCAAGTTCAATTTCATCTATAGAAGTTTCTTCTCCAGGATTTGACAAGCCCTTAACGTATGATTGGCAGTTGTCAAATCATATAACTCGAGTTTGTCTTATAAACGTAGATTCTCAAGAAGTAAAAGGAAGAATATTTTCAACGGGTGAAAATGGTGAATTTACTGTCGAAATTCAACTTCCTTACAGAAAAGGTGTGAAACAAACTTCAGAATTGGAAAAAAAATCTTTCCAATTTTCCGAAATACAATCGATTACTATTATTCCAGAAATTCGTTGATACTTAATATAAAACATTATGCCAAGACGTAAAGTAAAACCAAAATTTGACAAAAAGGTAATTATTGATGCCTTTGCCGAAATGGCAAGAGAAAAAAATATTGATCGTGATCTACTCCAAGGAATGGTTGAAGAAACTCTCTCACTACTAGTACGTAAGCGTTACGGTTTAGAAGTTGATTTCGAAATAATTGTAAACCTTGAAAAAGGTGACATTGAAATTTACCGTATGAGAACCATAGTCCAATCTAAAGAGGATATAGTTGATGCTGTTCTAGAAGTTTCAATTCAAGAATTGAAAGAAGAAGAAGTTGAAACAAAAGATTTAGAAGTTGGTGATAGTTATATTGAAGAAATCACGCTTGACAATATTGCTGAAAATTTTGGTAGAAGACTAATTGCTCTAGCGACTCAAACGCTATCACAACGAATTAGAGATGCAGAAAAAGATATTATTTTTGGAGAATTTGCTGATAAGATTGGTGAAGTTATTGTTGGTGAAGTGTATCAAATGCGAAAAAATGATATATTAGTAGTTCATAATAAAGTTGAAATGCGTTTACCCCGTGAAGAACAAATATTAAACGAACGATACCGTAAAAACCAAACTATTAAAGCAATTATAAAAGATGTACGAAGATCTTCTTCTGGAACTCCTGAAGTAATTTTATCTCGTTCTTCTAATGAATTTTTAGCAAAATTGTTTGAAATTGAAATTCCTGAAATTTATGATGGAATTATCCAAATTAAAGCAATTGCTCGTGAACCGGGTGAAAGAGCTAAAATAGCAGTTATTTCTAATGACGAGCGTATTGATCCAGTTGGAGCTTGTGTTGGTGTTAAAGGTATGAGAATCCATTCAATTGTTCGTGAATTAAATAACGAAAATATCGACGTAGTAACCTATTCTCAAGATCTTGCTACTTTAACTGCTCGTGCATTATCACCAGCGAAAATTAGAGATGTAAATGTTGACTATGAAACGAAATCAATTACAGTAATTGTTCCTGATGAGTATATTTCATTAGCAATTGGTAGATCTGGTCAAAATGTTCGTTTAGCTTCTATGCTAATTGGGTTTAATATCACATTAGTAAAAGAAGGCGGAGAAGACATCCACATATCAGAATTTGAAGCTGAATTTGGATCAGAATTATATGCAGAAGTAGTTTCTTTAGGAATTGAATCTGCACGTGGTTTCTTAGAAACCAATATCGACACACTGTTAGAATTAAATGGTATGACATCTGAACTTCTTTCTGAATTAAGGATTATTATCCTTGATGAATTTGAAGAACAAGAATCACCCCAAATTTCTGACAAATTATTAGGATTATCATCAGAAGATCAACAAATTGATGAAACTGAAGATAATGAGATTTCTACTCTTCTGACTGAAGAAAACAATGAAACTCAATTACCTGAGTAACATTTTTCATTTTTAACTAGGATTTATGGCTGGATCAAAAATTAGATTGTTTCAACTTGCCTCTCAAATAAATATCGGTAAAGATACTATTGTAGAGTTTCTTGTTTCTAAAGGCTTTGAAGTTGAGAATAAAGCAACTTCTCTCATTTCGGATGAAATGCAAGAAGCTGTGTACGATAAGTATTCTCGCGAGGTAAAAGCTGTTGAAACTCAACGCAAAAAAGTTGAAAATCAAAAACAAATAAAAAAACCATTAGCAGATGAAAAGACTTCTGATGAAGAAATTAAAACTAATGAATTTGTAGTAGATGTTCCAGTGCAACACATTGAGCCTTCTCCCATTGAAAAAATTGAAGAAGTTAAAAAGTCTGAAGAACAAGTAGTCGTTCAAGAAACAATTCCTTCTGTTCCTGAAACTCCTAAAAAAGTAGAAGAAATTGTTGAACCGAAGGTTATTCCTTCTGTTCAAGAAGTTTCCGTACCCAAAACTGTTGAAATAAAAAATGAGCCTGAGAAAGTAGCTCCATCTGTGCAGGAAATTTTATCTGAAGAACCAGATGACTCTCAATTGGTTGTTTTGAAGAATACTCCCAAAGTAGCAGTCAAATTTGATTCTAAGGACAAACAGCGTCCTAAAAGAACAGAAGATTCTAGACCTCAACAGCATCAACCACAACAACAAAGAACTCAACAACCTCAACAGCAAAAAGTAAAAACTGCCGATGCTAGGGTTGGCAATGAACCAAATAAAGGTTTGAAAATTGTTGGTCGTTTAGAACTAAAAGCAAAACAACAACCAAAACCACGTATGCAAATGACGGTTGGTCAAGGTACTGCAGGTAACCAGAATAGATCACATCAAGCTGGTAATTACCAACAAAAAAGAAATAATGATTCTCAAAATAGAGGACAAGATCCTCAACGTCCGAATGATCCTAGAAATCCGCGTCCTGATTTCCGTCCAAATCCAAACCCTCCAGTGGTTGTATTAAAAAATGCACTCGGTAAGGTTGCCCCTAATTTAGGTGCTGATAAGGAAAAAGGAGCTTTTGACAAAAAAGCGAAGAAAAAACGTGTACCTATTAAGCAGCAAGTCAATGTTGATGCTGTTGATAAGGCTATACGTAAGACCTTAGCGGATATGGATGATTCTTCATCTGGAACTTCTTCAAGAAATAAAATTAAAATGAAGAAGAAGATGATCCGCGATGAAAAGGAGGTCAAACGTCAGGAAGAAATCGAAAGAGAATCACAGATTATCAAAATTTCTGAATTCGTTACTGTTTCTCAATTAGCTAATCTATTGAATGTACCACCTTCGCAAGTAATTGTAAAGTGTATGCAATTAGGGTTAATGGTTAGCATGAACCAAAGATTAGACAAAGATACTGTTCAGTTAATTGTTAATGATTACGGTTTTGATGCTGAATTTTTAGATGAAAAAGCTGTTCAGTTACTAGACGAAGAAGAGGATATACTAGAAAATCTTGTTGGAAGACCTCCAATTGTTACAATTATGAGTCACGTAGATCATGGTAAAACATCACTT
>JBDNFX010000337.1:0-20909 GCA_041689575.1 Kapaibacterium sp. (SeqCode) | reverse complement strand
TGGCCAAAAAAAATATCTTCCTACGCCCAGTGGCTGTGCGTCAACTCCTGTGGAAGAACCCATCAAATAAACCTTTATACCTCTGTACCCTGCGGGTACTGTAGTACAAGAATTTATTGAAATAATTAAAAACAATAGTACTAATAAAAATTGAAAACGCATTATTGAACTCCTTAATAATAATGAAGAAATAGTTTCATAGACATAACAATAATACATTAATATAAACAATTTATTTTCCGTAAAATTCCAAACACTTTATATTATCATAGTATTACTACTAAAAAGCACACAACGAAGTAACATTTTTGAATTGTCTCGTTGCAACTTTGGCACTTGTTTCTGAAGTAGAAACCCAGTATGTTTTTATCTACTTATTGTATAATATGTCTGTGAAACAGCTCTCACTAAGCCCTCAATAATGGGGGCTTACTACAAATTTACGACTATAAGGAATTTTTTCTTATATTGCAGTGTTATAACTTCACGAATTATTCATAAAGAACTTTATAATTAAGAGAAAATGAAACTACTCACAACCTTAATGCTTTGTACTATTCTTGCTTTAACATTTGTAATACCTGCAAAAGCACAAAATTCAATCTTAGATATTTCGGAATTACTGTTGGAAAACACAACGTATTCTATGAATATGACCAACCCTTGGGGGTTTACCTTTATTGCCGACGATGAAATTGTCTACACGGAAAAAGTTTTGGGGACAGTTTGGAAACTTAACCTAACAACGAAACAACGTAATCAAATTACTGGTGGTCCAGTATCATTGAATATTGGGCAAGGAGGGCTATTAGATGTAGTTGCACATCCTAATTTTGAAGTAAATGGTTATATCTATTTTACGTATGCAAAATCTGAAGGATCAGCCCAAACTACTGCTATGGGTCGTGGAAAACTTGTCGGGAACACCATACAAAATTATACAGAATTGTTTCGTGCATTACCTACTTTCAACAGTGGTCAACATTTTGGTAGTAAATTAGTGTTTGACAATGATGGGTATTTATTTATGAGCGTTGGTGATCGTGGAACTGGTTCGAACGCTCAAATACTAACTAATTATTCAGGAAAAGTTCTCCGGTTTAACGATGACGGAACAATTCCAAACGATAACCCATTTGTAGCACAACAAGGTGCAAAAGGCGAAATATATTCTTATGGTCACCGTAATATTCAAGGAATGGCTCTCAACCCAATTACAGGAATTGTCTGGGCTCATGAACACGGTCCACAAGGTGGAGATGAATTGAATATCGTAAAAAAAGGTGCAAATTTTGGCTGGCCCCTTGCAACATTTGGAGAACAATATGGTGGTGGTGAGATTTCTCCTGATACTTCCTTACCCGGAATGGAAGACCCCATAACTTATTGGGTACCCTCAATTGCTCCAAGTGGAATGGCATTTATTCGTTCTTCTCAAAACACAAATGAAGTCGATATCATATTAGGTGCTTTGGCTGGTCAACATATTCATCGGTTGTTGGTTAGAAATGATAAAGTAGTAAAAGCAACCAAAAGCTTCAGCAATCAAGGAAGAGTTCGTGATGTGAGAATAGCACCAAATGGGAAAATATACGCATTGTACGAAGGTCCCGGTAAATTGATTGAGATTTCTTCCGCAACAGAACGTTGTTCTACCTTTATATTTTCTACTATTGGAAATTCAATGACAATAGAAGGTTTTGCATCTATTCCGAATGCCGTACTTTCCTATGATTTAGGTTGTGATAATATAGATGTTGTAACCGTCCCAATTCCAAAGTCGATGAATTCTTTCACAGTGAACAACCTTGCACCGGGAACATATTGTGTTAAAGTAGATGCTAAAAATGCATCGAATGTGTTTTGGTGTGAAAAAAATACTGCTGTACTAATTACAGCTACTTCTGTTATTGAAAATAAAACAAATGAACCATATCCAAACCCAGTTACATCATTGCTTTCAATACCAGAAAGCATTGTCGCAAGTGGATATGTTATAACCTCAGTTTTGGGCGAAAGAATCCTACAAAACGATGCTACAAATAGGCAAATTGATGTAACCAGTATACCAACAGGAACTTATTTTCTAACAATATCACACACAAACGGAAAGACCTCCACACACCGTTTTGTAAAAATGTAAAGACAAAAACAACATTCATATCGTAGGGGCGAATTTCATTCGCCCCTTTTTTATTTGAAAGAAATTAACAATTCCTACAAAATCTTTCTTTCCTTCGTCTACAAAGTATCATCAACAAATTTTATAATTATGATACAAATACAAAACTATATAAACGGATCGTTTGTACTTGCAAGTGGCGGAAATTCGATTGATAATTTTGAACCTGCAACAGGCAAAGTCTATAGTTTGTTACCACGTTCTGGTGTTGACGATGTAGCTTTAGCTGTAATAGCGGCGAAAAAAGCGTTTCCGCAGTGGAGTTCGAAAAGTGCAGAAGAACGGTCAGTATATCTTCAAAAAATAGCTGATGGTATTGAAAACAGATTAGAAGAATTTGCAAAAGCAGAAACGGTAGACAATGGAAAACCATTATGGCTTTCACGATCGGTAGATATCCCCAGAGCGGTACAGAATATGTCCTTTTTTGCATCGGCAATACGACATTTCTCCTCTGAAGCTCACCCAACAACGGATTCGATTCTGAATTATACTCTTCGTCAAGCGATTGGCGTAGTTGGTTGTATATCCCCCTGGAATTTACCCTTGTATCTTTTCACATGGAAAATAGCTCCTGCAATTGCTGCGGGAAATTGCGTGGTTGCTAAGCCGTCGGAGTTAACTCCTATGACGGCATATTTGTTTTCGCAAGTTTGTATTGAAGCTGGTTTACCAGCTGGAGTGTTGAATATACTTCACGGATATGGAACTGAAGTGGGAAAAGCAATAGTGGAACATTCGGATATTTCCACAATTTCCTTTACAGGTGGTACTTCTACCGGGGCTACTATTGCCCGAACTGCAGCACCCGAATTTAAAAAACTTTCTTTAGAACTTGGTGGAAAAAATGCAACAGTTGTATTTGATGATTGCGATTTTGAAGAAGCACTCAAAACAACGGTCCGTTCTTCGTTTGCAAACCAAGGAGAAATTTGTTTGTGTGGTTCGCGAATCTATGTTCAACGTGGAATTTACGAACGGTTCAAAAAAGAATTTGTCGAAAAAGTATCGAAACTCACACCAGCAGATCCACTTGTAGAAACTTCGAAACAAGGTGCATTGGTATCAAAAGAACATTTGGAAAAAGTGCTGTCGTATATTCAGTTAGCAAAAGATGAAGGTGGAACGGTGCTTTGTGGAGGACATCAGGTTTTCCCCGAAGGGCGTTGTTCAAACGGTTGGTTTGTACAGCCAACGGTAGTAGAAGGTTTGCCCTACGATTGCAGAACGAACCAAGAAGAAATTTTTGGTCCGGTAGTTACTATCCAACCATTTGATACCGAAGAAGAAGTTCTTGCTTTTGCCAATAGTACTAAATATGGGCTAGCTACTTCGGTTTGGACTTCGAATTTGACTACAGCTCATAGGCTTGCAGCAATGTTACATTCAGGAATTGTATGGATTAATTGTTGGTTAGTTCGTGATTTACGAACTCCTTTTGGTGGAATGAAACAATCGGGAGTTGGGCGTGAAGGTGGTTTCGAAGTACTTCGTTTTTTCACTGAACCAAAAAACATTTGTATTTCTTTAGACCCCAAAAGTAAACATTAAAATATGCAAGAAACAACAATATCTTTTCTTCAATCCGAAGAAATAGAATCTAAACTTTGGTCGTGGGCAACTATTTTAGCCTATATAACAATTGGCTACAACCTAATAGAAGGTTTCGTTTCAAGTTATTTTAGCGTGTCAGGTGAATCGTTGGCATTATTCGGGTTTGGTATAGATAGTTTTATAGAAGTAATTTCTGGAATAGGAATACTTAATATGGTGTTTCGAATTCGAAAAAGTACCGTTAATAGAACTGCTGCTGAAAAAAGAGCGTTACGAATTTCTGGTACCGCATTTTATATATTGACCGGTGCATTAATACTCGGTGCTTTGATCACTCTTTATTTTGAACAAAAACCAGAAACAACTATTCCATCCATCATTATAACTTCTGTCTCAATAGTATTAATGTGGGCATTAAGTTCAACAAAAATATCGATTGGCAAAAAGCTTGAATCACCCGCTATTATTGCAGACGGAAAATGTACTCGAGTCTGCTTATGGATGTCAATTGTAGTTTTGGTTTCTGCATTGATGTTTCATTTTACTTCCTTTTGGTTTGCTGATGCAATTGGAGCCTCAGGGCTTGCTTATTTTTCTTGGAAAGAAGGGAAAGAATCTTTTGAAAAATCTAATAGTGATATGATTTGTGGTTGCGAGGACAGTTGTAGTTAATACTAATTAGTCTCTACGAAGGGCTTCTTGTAGTGGAAGTGTCGATGCTTTGTAAGAAGGATACAACGATACCAAAAACGATAACAATACTGTTAAAATGGTAACGGAAATTACATCGTTCCAAGAAATAGTGATTGGTAACGAATCGATGATAAATTTTCCTTGTTCTAACTGTATCCATTTAAAGTAAATTTGTCCGTAACATAACCCTAATCCAAGAAGAACTCCAAGAACCGTTGCTACCGACCCAATGGTAATTCCTTGAACTAAGAAAAGTTTTCGAATAAAACTTTTTGTTGCTCCCATTGATTGTAGAATCATAATATCTCGTTTTTTTTCTTGAACCAATAAAGATTGCGAAACAAAGATATTAAAAACAGCAACTAAAAGAATAATCGACAAAATGATAAACGAAACCAAACGTTCGAATTGCATCACCGAATATAAGTCTTTGTGGAGTGAATACCAAGTTTCAACCTTAAAGCCCTTTGGCAATTTTGTAGTTAAAACCGCAGCTAAATCTAGAGCGTTCGAATAATCGTATAAGCGAATATCTATAGAAGAAATTTCACCAACATTCACTTCCAAGATTTCACGTGCAGACGCTAAGGAAGTATAGGCTTTACCGTTGTCGTATTCTTTTGTATTTGTTTGGAACACACCACGAACATTTGCCAACATTGGCTCAGGTTTACTTAATGTTGCCGCTGCATATTGGAGTTCACCAGCAGAAAGTAATTTTACAGTATCTTGAAAATATTTTACTCCTGCCATTACGCGTAATTTATCCGACAGGCCCATTCCGATAACCAAAGAATGGATTCTGTTTTTTTTCGTTGTAGTAAAGGAACCCATGCTGATTGACGAAGGCAAGGCAGAAACTTTTTGAAATTTTTCCTCATCAATACCGATTAATTCTATTGGTTGGATCAACGAACCATTAGTTGCGATAATTTTTCCACTTATTGTTTCGTTAATGGAAGAAACACCTTCAATGGTATTTACTATTGTTTGAATTTCTTTCGTGTTTTTGAATGACATTCCTTTTTCTGGAATAATCTGGATATGTGGATCGTAACTGATTAACATTGTTTGAACAGTAGTCCTGAATCCATTAAAAATGGAGGTTACACATATCAATGCCGCTATACCTACAACAATACCTAAAATTGATAAATAGGTAATAATGGTGATAAAGTGTATTGACCGTTTTGCCAAAACATATCTTCGTACAAAAAACCAATATTTATTCATTGGCTAAAAATCGAATTTTATTTTTGCAGATCTAGTTGATGACAAAGCATTAGTAGTCCGTTGAAGGAAAAATTCTTGTGCATCAAATTTTGTTGATTTATCATAACGAAGGCGTTCGTAGGAACCGTTCGAAAGTAAACGACGAGCTTTTACGGTGTCAGACCAATATATTGCCAACATAGCTTTGAGCGACTGTTTGCTCGATTTGTCGTAAATGGGAATAAACAATTCAATCCTTCTATTAAGATTTCTTGGCATCCAATCAGCACTCGAGATATAGAAATCTTCACTACCTTGGTTACGGAAATAAAAGATTCTAGAGTGTTCTAAGAAGCGTCCTAAAATAGAACGAACTTCTATGTTGTCGCTCAACCCTTCTATGCCAGGACGGAGACAACATATTCCACGAACTAATAGTCGAATTGTAACTCCTGCTTGGGAGGCACGGTACAACGCTTGAATAATTTCTGTGTCTACCAATGAATTCATTTTTGCATAAATAAATCCTTGGTTCGATTCTGAGTGAGTAAATATTTCTTCCTCTATTTTTTCAAGAATAGTTTTTCGCATATTCACTGGTGCAACCGAAAAGTGTTCCCATTCTTTTTTGTTCGAATACCCTGTGAGCATGTTGAACAAATTAATGGTGTCGAGCATATATTCTTCATTACAAGTGAAGTACCCAATATCGGTGTAGGTTCTGGACGTTGTTTGATTATAATTCCCTGTAGAGAAATGGATATATGACCGTAACTTGTCTGGTTCTTTACGGATAACAGTAGCAATTTTGCAATGGGTTTTGAGCCCTAATATTCCATATATAACATGAACCCCTTTGTCTTCTAACTGCCTTGCCCATACAATATTATTTTCTTCATCAAACCTTGCTTTTAACTCAACAAAAGCAGTAACTTCTTTACCATTTTCAGCTGCTATTTTTAATGCTTCTATTATTGGGGATCTACCACCAGCTCGGTATAAAGTTATTTTTATAGCCAAAACCAATGGGTCTTTCGCAGCAGTTGTTAAAAACTTCACCACACTATTCGAAAAAGAATCGAACGGGTGATGGGTTAGAATATCTTGCTTTCTAATTGCTTCGAATATATTCGAAGATGACATAATAACTGAGTTTGAATGCGACGACAATGGAGTATCTTTCAGTAATGGATACGGCAAACGCACTACTTCAAAAAAATCTGCTAAATGTAAGGGACGGTACAATTCGTAAACTTCAGCAGCTTCACATTCTAAATATTCTATAATTTTCGTTCTAATTGCCACAGACATTTTAGCTTGAATTTCTAAACGTACTACATTTTTAGACCAATGTCTAAACCGTAATTGTTCTACAATTTCTGTCATTAAATCCGATTCTTCATCTTCAGCAATTTCAATATCAGCATCTCGAGTTACTCGGAAGGTTTGGCTTTCAACTATATGTAAACCTGGGAAAAGCAAATGAGCATTCGCTTGAATTACTTCTTCTAACAACACAAAATGTGATCCTTTGGGGCGATCTAACTTAATAAACCTTGAAAGTATTGTCGGTAATTGCAATACAGCTATTCGCTGTTCTTCTGTGGAGTTCACTTCGTCGCGAAGAAAAAAGACAATGTTTACAATTCGGTTTAACAAACGAGGAAATGGATGTCCATTATCAATACCAAGTGGTGTTAATACAGGCATTATATTCGAACAAAAGTACGTATACAATCGTTGACGTTCATCAAAAGTAAGGTCGTGATATTGGTGAATTTCTATATTTTCTTTTTTTAGGGAAGGAAGTACATCGTTCAGTAAAATTGATTCTTGCAAACGAAGCATTGGAATAATTTTTTCACGAATTGCTTTTAATTGATCGGCAGGAGTCAAGCCATCGTGAACAACTTCAGAAGGAATATTAAACTCCAATTGTTTTTGTAATGATGCCACCCGAACCATAAAAAATTCATCTAAATTCGAAGAAAAGATTATCAAGAATTTTAGACGTTCTAGTAACGGATGGTCTTCGTCTTGAGCTTCTTCTAAGACTCGATAATTAAATTCTAACCACGATACTTCTCGGTTGATATAGTATTTTGTATCGCGAATATCCTTTATCGTTTTTTCTGTAGGTTCTTGTTGTATAACGAGTTCTTGCATTTTCATTTTTTGGGCTGACTATAATCTACTGCAAACGCTATGGAATTACTTTTATTTTTATGAATTTTTATTTTACCAATCCTTTACTGTGAATGTGGTTCTAATTAGAATGGAATTGCAAATATAGTATTGATTTACAATGTTGTAGGCAAAGGCTGAAGAAATTTTTATTTTCGTATTTTTGACTTTAAGCGGCTTAATTTCTTTATGATACTAACTTCAGTTTGATTCAGCATATCTGCAATTTGTTTTGTTGTATGTTCTTTAACATAACGCAATAGTAGTAATTGTTTTTCATCATTATTTAGTTGAATTTGTAGCCATTCGAAAGGATCTTCGAAAATCGAATCTTCTGAGTTTTGAGTATGTTTTTCTATTACGTACCGAAAGAGAAAATTGTCAATATCAATAGTTTCATTGGATTTGTATTTTGTTGATTTTAGACGATATTCATTTTTTATAATGTTTTGGAAAACGGATTTAATATAGGTTTTATAGCTTGTGAATACTTTTTTCTTTTTCACATTTTGTAAGAATACTTCCATGGAATCATGAAATAAATCAGCAACTGAAGTTTTACTCGAATATTTTAACTGAAAATATCGATTCAGCGAATCATAATGCCTACGGATAAGCACTTCTACTATTAAGGGAGTTTTTTCTAGGCAATCATATAATTCTGACAGAAGCTCTTTGTCTGACTTGTTGTAAAATTCTGAGTTCATATTATTACATTAAAAAATAGAACGAATAGTTGTTTTATTGAACAACCTTCAGAATAAGTTTGTTTTGAATAGTTGAATTTTCAAATGTAAGTACAATAGAATAACACCCTTGAGTCAAACCGCCAAGTTGTATTGAAGATGAAGTAGTAACTCCTTTTAAAAGTAATTCTCCTTGTAAAGAATACACTTCATAACTAACTTTTTCTTTGTTGTGATTTTCAAAAAAGTACGTTGAAGATTCAACGATTTCTTTCGTTGAAACTATTGGCACACTTTCATTTTGAGAATGAATTGAAGTAACATTTTCTAAAGCAACCTCAAAAAGAATTTGTTCACCTAAAATATATAATATATTCCCATTTACCCCAACTTCATTTACTTTAGGATTCCAGTTGTATGGATTACCTCTCGTAACAGAAGTTACTATAGAATCATATAAATCGAGCGATCGAGAATAAAAGCTTGAGGTTCCATATATTGTTGCATTTGCAATTAGTTCTTTCCAAGGTTTTCTGCGAAATTGCTGATTGTGGTCTAATATATACGGTTCTTGAGATGACATAACTAAAAATTCACCATTTGGAAGTCTGCAGATTGTTTTCATTGGTTGTTCATTTATATGACCGTTAAATGCAGGAAGTCCATTGTTTGAATCTAATGGGAACCAATTCGTATCGTTTGTAACATAGGCTACACCCTTTGAATGACGTGAAAAATACTGATTGCCAGATACAGAATCAGTACCTCCACCGACTACATATCCAAATAATGCATAAAAGGAAGTATCGGAAACTTGTATTATTTTAGTTATTGAAGATCTTTTTATTTTAGGATAATCTAAAGTTTTACTTTGAGAAAAAGTTATACTTAAATCTTGGTCAACTATTAAAACATCCTTTGGAAATTGTTCGGAATCTTCAGGTAACGGTATAATTTGAACAACAACCCTACCATCGTCTAAAGTAGAAAAACCACTTCTATGATTATATGATTTAGTAGCAAAACCCACTGAATGATTTCTTCTGACTGCGATATCAAACTTTGTTCCATCAAAACGAACGAGTTCTGATATTCCATTTGTTATATTCGATACACCTTTTGTTCTGGTTTGAAACCAAACATTATCAAATTTATCTATCACTATATCTCTATAGGAACGATTATGATTAAAAGTATCGTTTATAAAAAAGTACGCCCATTTTTGACCATCGTATTTATATAATTTTTGATATCCCGAAACCCATAAATTTCCCTTAGAATCTAATTTCATGTGTCCACCCGGCGAAAGTAAAACTGAATCAATTTTACCTTGATTGTCAAATGTAATCGGAAGTTCTTCAAAACCGTCATCAATCTTTTTGTAAATGTGTGGAATTTGAGTATCCCAAGATTCTGTGGTTGTAGTTCCCATAACATAAACATTATTATCTCGTATTTCCATAAGTTGAAATAATGTTAAACAACTAAGTCGATGAACATTGACTAAGTTTTGGGTGTTTGCTACACAAAAAAATGACAGTACAAATACAACTATTAAAACTAATTGTGCCATTGATAATCTCCAGTACAAGGGTAGTATATTCTGTTTGGTGTTGGATACGGAGGAAAAAGCGTACAGTCATAATAACTGCTTAAACCACAACCATTTGTACCCGGATAATCTTGGGTCGTCCGTGAAGCAACTTCTGTATTGCCACTATTAGAACCAATACCCTTGCATCGGTACCCAATAACCGTTTGGCAACATTTCTCCCCGCAATATTTTACAAAAGGTTCTACCCAAAAAACTGTATTATTCATTGTTACTAGATTAATTGGAATCTGAAAGGAGTTACAAATATTGAATCGTTAGCCTTTAGAACCATATGGCAATAGGTGGTAACGCTACAGGGGCTTGAATGGACAAAAGTAACTGTACGAATTACATTTATACTTGCGGGATCACCACAGTCATTTGGAAACTCCATAGCAAATTGACTACCTACCAATAAACTTAACAATGCCATGACTGTGTTGTCGGACATTTTAGAACTATTAGTTAATGCAGTTGGATCCACCCATATTTCGGTAGTTCCATTTGGGAGATTTCTAAATCTACTTGCACCATTAGCTAAAGTTCCAACTTCTGGAATGATTAAACGTGGAGCATCAACATTCAAAGTCCATTGATTTAAAGAATCATTAGGTGGGCACCCTGACATTTGCGAAAACCCATACGAAATAGTTGAAAAGAAAACAATACAGAACAAGAGTACCAATTTCATAGCATACCTCAAATATTATAATTTATGAAATGGAAATGATTTGACATTTTTTAGATGCGTAAACTGAACTATATAAAACCCTTTCGGGATAGAAGAAATTTGTATTTTTTCTAAAACTTTTCCTGTTAGCACGGTTCTTCCTAATATATCTACTATACTATAGTCTGAATAGTTGACTACTTCTAATGGAATATTCAGTATATCATCAGTTACAACTACTGTTGATGTATTTTCTACTAATTGTTCTTGAGCTGAAGTTATGACATTCATAGGAATGGATAACAAATGGGTTGCTCCTAAAATAGCTAATTGATTATCTGCAGTTTTAAATATTTTAATAATTGAAGGTAAATCAGGATCTTCTTTCTGCTTATACAGCTCTGGAATATAATGAGTTGTATAATAGCTCGATTGGAATCCATTCTTATTCATGCGAAATATCCGAGCACTTGGAAAAATATCTTTCCAGTCGATAAGACTTAACTGGTCATTTTCTAATAACCGATATAAATAGTACCGTGTTGCTATATAGACTTGATTGTCTACCGGAAGTATATCTATAAACGGTGCATTGATACCGTCATTCCAAATAGGGAGGCTATTAGATTTATCAAATACTTTCCATTGATAATTATTTAAATCTAAAACAGAAATACCAGAACAACATTCACCTTCTACTAATGCACCATTTTGTTTTGGGTCATTAAATCTGTAAAATTTACGATCATACATAATATGTACTTTATTTTTTCAATTTCATTGAAAGAATTAATGTTAGGAATGTGGGTATCACCACTTGTTTTGCTGGTTAAAAATGTTGTACCAAGCTTTTGGTCAATAATCACAATATCACCACTAATGTTAGTTTCATAACCTCTTGTATCATTGAATTGACAAATTACTGAACCATTACTTAGAGAAGCAAAACTATGTGCGTTACGATCTTTTCCGCCATAAAAAGCTGTGGAAAAATTTAATCGAAGTGCTAATTCAAATACACCCTTTTTTAATCTCCATATCTCAGAATAACCTCTCGAACCAGCGTATGAAGAACCTACACTTGTAGTAACCCAAATATTGTTATCAATATCTGTAACTATGGTACCAAATTTACGAAAAGCTTTTAAACTATCATCAATGGTGTTATGCAGTTCCCAGTCAATACCATTATACTTATAAATATTATCATCTGTGTAATATAGAACGCCATTTTTATCAAAACATATTTTCGAATAATTCCACATTCCTAGAGTATCGAGACTGTCATTTCTGAAAATCGTATTTTTAATAGGAATGATAGTGTTATTTACAAAATAATTAAAGGTTGGAATATAAGTTACTCCATTATTGACGTAAATAATAGTTCCCAACACAACAATAGAATCGTTGTGTTGTTCCATTGCAAACAGCCCTGACCAAGTATCAAAATGAGAAGAATCAATCCTTTGAGCGAATGAAGTTGTGGTTAGAAGTATAAAACCAAGTAGATACAATTGTATTTTCATAATAAAACTCCTACGGTGGAAAATGTATGCCTATAAATGTATAATGTTTCTAACTTTCAAATATTGGACATTTAATACAAATAATATATAAAATATGCATTTAATTTTATCGTTAAGAATTTGAAGTATGTAAAAATGGGACTACTTTATAATGCTACGAATAATTTATTTTTAGATACACAAAAAACATAAAGAATCTATTTCCTTTGTTTTAATCTGTTTCTAAGTATATCTGAACCGTAAACATTTTATCTTTAAACCTATATTATAGGTTAGACACTCCAAACTATAATAAGGAAATTGTAGTGAAATGGGAATTGGTGAAGGAGGAACTATAAACGAAAAAAACCTCACAAAGAGGTTTTATATTGAAGGGTGATCCCGGATGGGTTCGAACCATCGGCCACTTGATTAAAAGTCAAGTGCTCTACCAGCTGAGCTACGAGATCATATTTTATGATATAGAAAACAAAAATACGAATTTAATTTTAAATCACCAAATTTATTGATGTTCTTTTTTAAATTAGTACAGAATCTGTAAGATTTACAAATTCACGAACTACGTTTGAAATTCCTTGGGCGTCTAATTGTAAATCTGCCCATAATTCTTCTTGTGTTCCGTGCTCTACAAATATATCGGGTATACCGTGGGTAAGTACTGATACTTTCGTAGAATATTGCGTAGATGAAATGTATTCTACTACTGCAGAACCGAAGCCACCTTGAATCTGACCATCTTCAACGGTTAGAATTCTATCGAAACGTTGGCATAGGTCATTTACTAGTTCAGTATCTAATGGTTTAACAAAACGAGCATTGACCACTTCTACTGAAATTCCTTCTTTTTCGAGTATTTCTGCTGCTTCTAATGAATATTGCACCATTTTTCCAATAGAAAGAATAGCAATGTGTTCGCCACGAATAAGGATTTCTCCTTTCCCAAGTGGAATAGATTTCATTGGTCCTGTTTTAACACCAATTGCATTTCCACGTGGATAGCGAATTGCTACCGGACCTGCTGTGTAATTGTAAATGGAAGAATAGAGCATATCGCGAAGTTCTTGTTCGTCTTTGGGCGCCATAACGGTCATACCTTGTATGATTCGAAGGTAGGCGAAGTCTAATACTCCATGATGAGTAGGACCATCAGCACCGACTAACCCTGCTCGGTCGAGAGCGAAAACAACATGCAAATGTTGAATAGCACAGTCGTGAACTATATGGTCGAATGCACGTTGTAAAAACGATGAATAAATAGCACAGACAGGAACAATTCCTTCGGTAGCCATTCCAGCAGCAAATGTAACTGCGTGTCCTTCGGCAATTCCTACATCGATTACTCTTTCGGGAAATACTTTCCCAAGAATATCAAGCCCAGTTCCATCGGGCATAGCAGCTGTAATTCCAACTACTTTTGGATTTTTTGTGCAAATTTCTACCATTGCCTCGCCAAATACTTTTTGATATGTAGGTGGCTGAACGGAATCGGGTGATTTTGCTAATGACTTTCCGGTAATTTTATCAACTTTCCCAATGGCGTGAAGAAACTGTTTATCGTTTTCGGCTGGAGCATATCCTTTTCCTTTGTGCGTCGTAACGTGCAGAAGAATTGGACCCTTCATTTCCTTCAACGATTGTAGGGTTTTTACAAGTTGACCTACGTTGTGTCCATTTATGGGACCGTAGTATTTAAACCCTAAGGCTTCGAACAACATTCCCGGAGTGATAACAGCTTTTAAACCACCTTCAATACGAGAAACGGTTTTACGAATTCTGTCGCCGAGTTCGTCGAACTGACCCGTTAACTCCCAGATATTCTTACGAAGTTTTTGAGCTGTTGGGGAAGTAAAAATTTCTGTAAAGTAATTGGATAAAGCCCAAACATTAGGTGCGATGGACATATTATTGTCGTTTAAAACAACAATCATATCACGTTTTTGTACGCCACAATTGTTCATTGCTTCGTAGGCTAATCCACCGGTCATGGCACCGTCGCCTATTACAGCAATAACATTAAAGTTTTCGTTATTTATATCTCGAGCAGTAGCAACACCTAAAGCAGCTGAAATAGAAGTAGTTGCATGCCCAGCCCCAAAAACATCATATTCACTTTCTGTTCGTTTCAAGAAACCAGAAAGTCCATTTTTTTGGCGAATACTATAAAGAGAATCTCTACGACCAGTTAAAATTTTATGTGGGTATGCCTGATGACCAGTATCAATGATAATTTTGTCAGTAGGTGTGTTGAATACATAGTGGAGGGCAACCGTAAGTTCAACAGTTCCTAAACCTGCACCAAAATGACCGCCGACCTTCGTAATAGTATCAATTAAATATTCGCGAACTTCTGTACATACTTCTTTTAATTCCGTTGCAGGAATTGCTCGAAGATCTGCTGGAGAGTTTATAGCCAGTAAGTATTTATAGGAATATTGATTTTCTGAAGTCATAGTGCGATAGTTAGATTCTTCGATACTTCCTTTGAACAAAATAAGTTCAAGAAAAGTTTTATCAGCGGCAAAAGTTATTACTAAACGTATTAATGGTAGAATAATTACAAAGCAAATATTGACTACTGGGTCGGTTTGTGAAATTACTTTTCACTCACCTTGCGGTTAAACAAAAATTGAATCTTTTCTTCTTTGTTGTTCTTGATGGCAGAGATAACAACTTCAAGCTGTTGGTCGCTTACCTTATTATATGAAATTTTCTGAGGAAAATCGTGGTTGAGATTTTCAAAAACTATATGATTTTGTGTTTGTTCTGTGGCTGCAAATGGAATGGTTTCACCATTGTTTTGATTTTTTACCGTAACATTATATGTTAGTTTTCCTTTAACTATTGTAATCGATATTTCTTCTTCAGAAACAATATCATTATTGACAAGTGTAATACCTTTTCCAAGTAATGACTGATAATCTGAAGATAACTCCCAAGTTTCGTAAATAGTAAATTTAGGTGACTGTTGTACCCAAACTCCAGACAACCAAGACAACGAATTGATTGATTGTGCATTTGCATTAGTAAACATTGTCAACAACGCTAAGAATATAGATACAAGAATTGGGAATCTTTTCATATTTACAGAAGCCGATATTCTGAAAAATACCGGCTATGCTAATTGATAAATTATTTTATTGGAGTTTCAACAAAAATTTGGACAGTTCTTGAAAGATGACGTCCAATTGGAATTTCATTATTGAAAAGAACTTCGTTTTCACCTACTCCACTTACTGTATAACTAGCCTTCGGAGCTTTTGCTTTTAGTACATCACGAACAGAGTTTGCACGTTCAAGTGAAAGTTTTTTATTGTAAGCATCATCGCCAATTTTATCAGTATATCCGTAAATACGAACATTTGAATTAGGCTTAATTGCTGGAAGAATTATGTTATTAACAATCGATTGATTGTCGCCAGTAATTTTTGATTGATTGAAATCGAACAATACCAAAGAAAAACGAGAAACAATTTTGTTGTCAATTTTTTCTTCTTTTTTCTGAATACTCGATTTATACGTTACTGGAATTTTTCCTTGAGCTTCTTTAACAACTCCCTTTACATCCGTAACTTTCAAATCATAATCAATTGCTCTATCTGAAGCCTCAAGTTCATTCGGACGTACAGCCCAACGAACTGGAACAACATTACCCATTCCACTAAAAGTACGGATAATTTTACCGTCTTGTTGTAGTGATAACTGCCATTCTTTAATAGGTTCAGAAGAAGTAACTGCAGGACGGAATTCAATCAAATCAGGATCTGCAATACGCTGGTTGTCGCTTTGGATTAAAATTGGTGCTAAAATATCAGGGTCATTCGAAGCAAATTCTGCACGTCTGTTTTCAGAATCACCATCTTCTAGAGAACGAGAAGAAGCCTTTTCAGGAACTTCTATTGCTTTAGTAGTAATTCTAGAAGGATCGATATCATAATTTTTCACTAAATAGTCTTGTGCAAATTCAGCTCTTTTTTTGGAAAGACCCGTTACTTTACGTTCAGTTTTGCCATCGTTAGTACCCGTAATTGTTAACTTCGCATTAGGTTTGCTTACCAAACGTGTACCAATTATATCTAAGGTAGATTTGTTTATCTCAACTGCGTCTGGCACTAATTCAACTGTAGTAATTTGACCGCTTTGGTTGTCCGACTGAACAAATACTTGCGATGTTTCGTCAGTTGTCGACTTTTGAGATGGGAAAAAGATATATGGAATTAAAGGAAACATTTGCGTTAACTGAACATCTTCTACATATAACTCTTTTACTGGAAGATAGATACCTTCTTTAGTATAGTAGCCAACTTCTTTCATACCGACAGATAAATCTGATGCAGTAGGATCGGGCATTTCTGGTTCATTTTCAGAATTTAAGAACGAAAAGACTACATTTATACCAGCACGTAACTGTGGTGCTGACCAAGTATTAAAACTTGTATCGGAAGAAACCTGAGAAAGTGGAAAACGATATGTAACTTCTGGTTGAATAGCAAAGGTTGGATTAATTTGATAGTTGTAATTTGCTCCTAAAGCTATTGCAAATCGAGAAGCAGGAGAACGTACATCAACTACAACTGACCCATCGGGGCTACCAATAGTGGCAGTTAATGGTATTCCAAATTCAAACCCTGCCAAAGCATTCAAATTAGGTAACAATTCAGGTAATCCAATTGAAAGTATTGGTGATATTTCGAAATATTGGAGTGAAACTGCAGAAGTAATGGTATCTACAACCCCTTGTCCAGATATTGTCTCACCAAACATAGTTCCATTAAGTCCATTAAAACCGAAACGTCCACTTAAAGTAAAACGATTATCAATAGCATAATTGGCAATACCACTAAAGTATCCGTTTACACCAAAGTCACTTCGATTGATAGGTACTAAACCAATAAAAGGAGTTGAAACAGAATTAGTAAAATTAGGTTTTTGAAAGTTAAAAGTACCACCAGCCCCTAATCCTAAAGAAAATTTACTTTTTTCTTGCGATGTTGCGAAAGAAAGTGCTACGAAAAACAAGAGAAAAGTTGTTGAAAGAAGTAAACGAATTTTCATTATTATACCTTATTATATACGAATTGGAATAGTACACCTACAAAAATACAAAAAAACAACCGAAACAACCGAAACAACGAAAAGTCGATTATTTTCGATTTGGTTTTACATACGTTTAACTATCAAACTAATTGATTTCAAAAGTTTATAGAGGTTTTCATTTTAAAATAGAAATAATTACTGTATATTAGTTGTCATTGAACAACATTGAATGTCAAAATAGAAAGAATCGAATGCGAAACACCATAGTTTTTTCCTTACTTATCGGCACACTTTTATTTACTTCTTGTGTAAAAAACAAGAATTTTGGAGCTATTGAAAAAGAACTTCGTTCCATTTCACCAAATGCAAAACCAATTCCAGGTGATTGGATCATAATTCATACCTTATCTGACCCCGAAGGACTAAACCCATTTACTGTCAATGATGCGGCAAGTCAAGAAATCTATCCAAAAATTTTTGAATCTTTGTTAGAATTAGAACCGTTCACGGCTGAGTTAACACCTGTACTTGCAGATTCGTTACCTATTATATCAGAAGATAAAAAACAATATATATTCCGTTTAAAGAAGAATATCTATTTTTCAGATGGAAAACCCTTAACTTCGTTAGATGTTATTTTTAGTTTTAAAGCAATTAAAAATCCATTAGTAATCGATGCAGCAGCTTTACGAAACTACTTTGATGATATTGAGAATGTAACTCTTAGAGAAGATGGTGCTATAGTTTTTTCGATGAAAAAGCCATTTTTTATGGCAGATAATAACATAGGTACTTTGAGAATATTACCAAAACATATTTTTGACCCCAGTAACATTACTGATAAATATAGTTTTGCCGAAACAAACGATATTGCACTTGCCGAAAAAAATCCAGCTCTTGGTGAATTTGCAAAATGGTTTGGTAAAAACGAGTTAAAAAGAGAACCGAAATATTTAATTGGAACAGGTCCGTACATTTTTGAAGAATGGCGGAGAAACGAACAAATTAGACTTAAAAGAAATGAAAACTATTGGGGAAAAGGAATCATTGCTTCTCAAGTTGCGTATCCATCCCGATTAGTTTGGCGACCAATAAATGATAGAACAAGTGCTGTGAATGCGTTAAAGAATGCAGATATCGATTTTATGGTTATACCTCCACGAATGTTTGAAGAACTCTTAGATACGGTATCAACTCCATATTTAGCAAAGGCTGCTTATGATATACCAACCTATATGTATATTGGGTGGAATATGCAAAAACCTCAATTTCAAGACAAAAGAGTACGTCAAGCGTTTTCACATTTAGTTGACAAAAAAGAACTTATTTCAACGGTGATGTTAGGGTTTGCAAAACCAATTATAGGACCAATTTATGCAGGTCGCCCGGAATATGACACTACAATCCAACCTTATGATTATAATCCTAAAAAAGCGAAAAAACTTCTTGCACAAGCAGGTTGGACCGATTCGAATGGTGACGGGATAGTTGATAAAGTTATTAATGGGAAACGACAAGATTTAGCCTTTTCATTTTTGCTGAATTCTGGAAACGAAACCAGAGAAAATTTGATGCTCTTGTTAATTGAGGAAATGAGAAAAGTTGGCGTAAAAGCTGAAATCCAAAAATTAGAATGGGCGGTGTTTTTAGAAAACCTTCGTTCTCGACAGTATGATGCATATATTGGTGGTTGGGTAAACGACAATGTTCCACCTGATTTATTCCAAATTTGGCATTCTTCTCAAGCATTGAATAAAGGTTCGAATTATGTTCATTTTATTAATCCCAGAGTTGATGAGTTAATTGAAAAAAATAGAATAGAATTCGACCCAGCTAAAAGAAGTGAATATATGTTTGAAGTACAGAAAATTTTGCACGAAGAACAACCATATACGTTCTTATGGCTTCAACAATACACTGCAGGTTATAACAGAAGTATACAAAATGTTCAGTTTTCTACAGTGAGACCGGGTTATTTTGTAAACCAATGGTGGGTTCCACCTGCAATACGACGATATAGTGATTTTCAGTAATATAGAAGGAAAAATTTTATGATGAAACGTAAACAACTACTGCTCTTGGTAGGGACAATAATACTTGCAGTTATGTTTAATTCTTGTACAGAAACCCTTACGCCAATCGATCCGGGTGGAGGAGGTGGGGGCGGCAACATTCCTGCTGGATTTTCAGGTAGAATAGTCGATACAACAACTAACACTCCTATTGTTGGGGCTACAGTATGGTTGTTTGCAAAACCACAAAGTGAAGCTAAATTATCTACAATTCGTTCTCGCTCGAAAAGAATTAATTCTTTTATTATGTATGCAGAACCATTTGACCACAGATACAGTGGAACCGCATTACAAAAAGTAACAACTGATTCTTCAGGTCGATTTTTGCTCGATACTCTTCAATTTACGCAAGTGAACTATACTATTGCAGTAACTCATCCTAATTATACTTGGAAATATTATAGCGTTAAAGGCTCAAAATTATTAGGTGATATGTTTACAAAACCTGTAATTACTGTTCAAGCTGGTGCAGGACAAACATTTAATTGGAATATTGCTGACCAAGATTATGTAGTTTCGGGAACTATTAATCCTACTTCATTAACAATTGCAGCTGGAGTTCGTGTACGCGTTAACCCTGCTTCTGGAATTACATTCTTGAATGGTGGAACATTTACTGCTACATCTTCATCTGAATTAACCCCAATTCGAATTACAGTTAACAGCGATAATACCACTGATTTTATGGGGAATATTGCTGTTTTAACTTCTGCAGTTACATTAAACAATGTCCATATTTCAGGTGGTGGAGCTCAAAATTCGCCAACAATTACTTTCGATGAAGCAACTGGAAGTATTACCAGAACAATCATTACTAATTGTAACAACGGAGTAACTTTCCGTGGTTTAAAAGTGCCATTGTCGTTAAATTTTAGTGGAAATGTAATTCGTTATATTACCAATACAGCAATTACTGCGGTAAACTCTACAAATAATACCGTTGAAAATAGTGTTATCTACAATACTAACTTAGGCGTAAACCATTCTTCAAATTCTTCATTGGACTATATCAACTGCTACATTGAAGGAGCAACAAATGCTTATAGTGCAACTGGCGGTTCTTCTTCGTTAATATCGTGCGATGTAATAGCATTAAATGGTGCTGCATTGCTTCTAATGAACCAGGCGCAAGCTAGTATTGATTCTTGTGAATTAGTTGGTAAAGTTTCGTTAAATTCAAACGCTTCTGGGGTTCAAGTTGGATTTATTTCCGATTGTAATTTAATGGGAACCGATGCACAGTTTGTAGTACTTACAAGTTTGAGTTATTACTTTTTAGGGTGTTACTTTAATAGTTCAACCTCAGAAACACAAGCAAAATCAAAAATTCAAATTCCTTCTGGAAACGATATCAACAATCTTCAGATATTAGGAACTTTGTTTGCGAGAATACCCGGAGCAGGTTTAAAAACTTGGTAAGGTATTTTTCTCATCGTTAATAAAAAAAGCCCTCGAAAGAGGGCTTTTTTTGTATGGTTGGATTTTTAAAAGAAGTAATATTA
>JBDNFX010000336.1:0-9066 GCA_041689575.1 Kapaibacterium sp. (SeqCode) | reverse complement strand
TGACTTTATGAATGTTGATTTAAATCAATCAAAACAATCAGTAAATATAACAATCAAAAATGATGGATTATCACTAAAATCTGGAGAAGTAAAAATTACTCCTGGATCTGGAAATGCAACAGGTGACTTTACGATTCCACCAACTGGTGGTGGGGGAGGATTCCTTCTTCCAGCGGGCGTGTCAAAAACAGTGACAGTTGTCTTTACTCCTTCAGTTTCTGGATTACGAACTGCAGAACTCGATTGGGGATTCGATAAAATAGATTGTGGTGACCAAATTATAAGTCTCATTGGTAATGGAGTCAATATAGTAAATGTTACAGTTGATAATATTGATTTCCAAAGAAAAAGAGTTGAAACAGTAAATAATCTTGATGTAACCTTGACAAATGCCGGTACATCTAATATGACCTTGGGATCTGCAGTTTTACAAAACCAAGGAAATGGAACTTCGTTTTCAGCAAATCCAACTCTTCCAACAGGAGAAATAATTCAATCGGGTATTCCCAAACCAGCTAGAGTTCAATTCATCCCAGTAAGTGAAGGGAATTTGGCAGCAAGTTACACTTTCAATATTACAGGTCAACCAGATCCTTTAGTTGCAAATATTCGTGGATTTGGATTCTTGCCAAAAATCACGACAACTTGGGATTGTGGCGTGGGTGCTAAAATTGGTGATAGTGTTCGAAATAATTTAGTTATTTCAAATCCTTCAACATCTTCAGATCTCTTTATTGAATCAATTTCTTTCGCTAATGGTATTGGTGGAGACTTCAGGTTTGATATCGATCTAACTACCATTAATTCAATAGCTATGGGTGGTAATATAATTATACCTATCGTTTATGCTCCTACTGCTGGCGGTGCGAGTTCAGTTATTGTTAATGTAGTAAGTGATGCATCTCCTGGTCCTGATACTGCCCCAAGAGTAACTACAGCAATTCCTATATCGTGTAGTTCTTCTGGTGTAGTCGTAAATGGAATTGATTTTGGATCAATCAATGGTTGCGATACTAAAACTCAAAATTTAGTAATCAATAATCAAGGAAGTTCTGCAATTGTAATTGTAAGTGCCACGGTTACTCCTACTAATTCCCCGTTTACATTTACAGTGAATAATGTTAATGTAAATGCAAATGGTTCAGTTTCAATACCAGTTACCTTTGCTCCTACTTCAATTGGAACATTTAACAGTGTAATCACCCTGAACTTAAGTAATGGTGAGACTGTAGTTGTTGCTGTAAGTGGTACTTCAACAAAAGCTCCATTAACATTTACGATTCCAAAAGTAGAGTATAACATTACTCCAGGTCTAAACCAAGTTATTCCAATAAGTGTAAACTTTGGAAATTTTGGAAATACTCAAATTAATAGTTTAGATGTAGTAGTAACATTTAATCCTTCTATAGTTAACTATAAATCAAATGTGGCTACTGTGAATGCAAGTTGGAATTTTATAGCAGATCCTCAAGTGTTTATTTCAAATACTGAAGCCTCTATTACTTTCAAAGGTTCAGGACCAACTCCAATAAATACTCCTTCAACTACACCATTATTCGATTTGACATTCCAACCGTTATTAGGAAATGCTGAATCGTCTGAATTTAAAGTTTCAGGAAACTTTTTAAGTGGAATTTGTACTCAAGTTGCACCTTCTGCATTAGCTAACTTGAAAATTACAAATGTTTGTTTCCTTCGTGGAAGAGCAGTTACAGGGTCTGGATTTAATTATGGGTTAATGTCAGCATTCCCTAATCCAGCAAATTCATCAACTACTGTTGATTTTTCAATCGCATTCGATGCACATACTTCAATCGAATTAGTAAATGCGTATGGTGAGGTTGTTAAACGACTTGTAGATACTCAACTAAAAGCTGGAGAATATTCTCAAATAATGGATTTGCGTGATTTACCTACAGGGTATTACACTTTACGTTGTTTGTCAGGATTGTTAAATGCATCAACTCCTATCGTAATTACACGATAAGATAAAATTCATTCTAAAGCCGTACAACGAATTTCGTAGTACGGCTTTTTTATTGGAACTAATCATACGTAAAAATGATTTCTATACTATGAATATAAATAGACTAAATTTTGTTAGACCAGAAAATGAACTAAGAATAGGTGAAATTGTTTATTGGATGTCTCGAGACCAAAGAATAGATTCCAATTGGGCATTTTCCTACGCTCAACAAATAGCAATTGAACGGAAAAAACCTCTAAGAGTTTTATTTGTAGTTAATCCTACTTTTTTAGAAGCAACTTTTCGACAGTATTATTTTATGATAGAGGGGCTAAAAGAAGTTGAAGAACGATTAAAAACACTGAATATCCCATTTACATTGCTTCTGGGCGATGTTTCTACAACAGTCTCTAAATATCTCAATAATAACTCAATGGCTCTGTTGATAACTGATTTTGATCCACTTTTAGTAAAAAGGTCTTGGAAGGAATATGTTAAAAATAATACTTCTATTCCAATTGTAGAAGTTGATGCACATAACATTGTTCCATGTAAAGTGGTTTCTACAAAAGCGGAATTTGCCGCATATACTATTCGACCAAAGATAAAGAGGTTACTTCCCGAATACTTCGAACTACCACCAACTCCTGAATTTCATAGTTTCAATAGTGACTACAATCCATCAAATCAACTAATAGATTGGGATTCTGTTTATTCTTCATTATCTGTAAATATGAATGTAAGACCTTCTATTGAGTATCTACCTGGAAGGAAAGTAGGTTTAAAAACGCTAGAATATTTTATCCAACAAAAGATAGAATCTTATATACATCATAGAAATGACCCTACAAAAGGAATGATCTCTGGATTGTCGCCTTACCTACATTTCGGACAAATTTCAGCAGTTGAATGTGCTTTTATGGCGAAAAATGTTGAAACTCAATTTCAAGATTCTGTTACAAGTTTTTTAGAAGAATTAATTGTTCGTCGTGAACTTTCTGATAATTATTGTTATTACAATGCGAACTATAATTCTTTTGAAGGGTATCCAGATTGGGCAAAAAAAACGTTAAATGAACATAAATCTGATAAACGGGAATTTTTATATACCTTAGAAGAATTTGAAAATATTGTTACTCACGATCCACTTTGGAATGCTGCTCAAAAAGAAATGGTGCGAACGGGTAAAATGCACGGATATATGCGAATGTATTGGGCAAAAAAAATATTAGAGTGGACTACAAGTCCAGAAGAAGCGCACACAATCGCTTTGTATCTTAACGATACATATCAATTAGACGGACGTGATCCAAATGGGTATGTTGGGATTGCTTGTTTCATTGGTGGTGTTCACGACAGAGCATGGTTTGAACGCCCAATATATGGAAAAATACGATATATGAATTATAACGGTTGTGCTTCGAAATTTGATGTAAAGAAATATATCAAAATGCAAAACAATGAACAGCTTTTTTAATTACTAAGATTTTTTTCCATAAGCTATACGAGGGTCTACAACCGAATAGAGAATATCAGCTATAAGAATTCCAACTAAGGTCATAACAGCAGAAATTGTAAATATCGCCATTATCATTGGGTAGTCTCTTGCAATAAGGGCTTCAAAAGACAGTTTCCCCATTCCAGGAATTGAAAATATAGTTTCAATTATTACACTACCACCTATTAACGAAGGTAAAATACCGGCAAGTAATGTTATTATTGGAATGAGAGAATTTCTAACTGCGTGTTTGTAAATTACAATATGTTCAGGCAAGCCTTTTGCTCTTGCAGTTCTAATATAATCCTGTCGAATCACTTCTAACATACCAGAACGCATTTGACGTGAAATATAGGCAAATGAACCATACGTATACACTATCATTGGTAGCACTAAATGAGAAGCATAATCATTTAGTTTTTCAAAAAACCCCCACGTTGAATCAAAGTTTATTGATCGAATATTTCCAGAAGGAAACCACGAAACATATTCTGGATTGCAAAGAAACGTAATAGCCATTGTTCCTATCCAAAAAGTGGGTAGGGAATACAATGCAAATACGAAAAATGTCGAAAGTTTATCTATAAAATTTCCCTGATGAGTAGCTGAATAAATTCCAAGCGGTATAGCAATTATGTAAGAAAGGACTATTGCTAAAATGTTCATAAACAATGTAATTGGAATTCTTTCCACAAACTTTTCATAAATAGGTCTCGAATCTTGAAAAGACGTTCCAAAATCTAATTTGAAAAGGTTTGTTGTCCATATTACATATTGTTCCCAAACCGGTTTATCCAAATTCCACTGTTTTCTAATTAACTCAATTGTCTTTTCATTGACAGTATTATTACCAGAAAGAGAACCATCAGAACCAGCAGAGGCTTTAGCAGCAGCAGGATCACCAGGTGCTAATCTACTAATGGCAAAAGAAATTGCAGTGATTAAAAACAAGGTTGGTATAAATAACAAGACCCGTTTGACTATGTATTCGAACATTAATTACCCAATGAATTATTTATAGTCAGGTAATTTACAAAATTTTTATGAATTTGTACTCTGAAATTAAATTCTAACTTCATTGCTCGTCTGCAAAACGGTGAATACTTTTACAAATTTGCAAACAATGGACTATTCGTTATAGATAGAATATTTGATTATAAATTGAAACTTACTTATAACTTTGATATCAATAATAGGAAGTAGTTTTTTTAGCTAATTTTTCAATAGGTAAACAGTTTTAACTTTTAGAACAATTTAAAATTTGTAAGTTTGTTCTGTGATTTGAAAATTATTGGGAAGGAAAGATTAAATGAAAGTTGTAAAAATAGTTCTAGTCTTAGTAGCTTTTCTTGTTAACGGAAAAATTGCAATGTTTGCTCAGATAAAATGCAATGATAAACAACTTACATCAAAGAGTCTTAAAGAAAATGAATCTAAATTTATAACTATTCCATTTCTTCATTTACCTGTAGAAGGTACTTATGGTGAAACTTTTAAAATTGTCAATTATGTAGATTGGGCTGAAGGCAATGAAATATTGGATCATAATTGCGGAAACAAGACCTACAATGGACATCAAGGAACTGATTTTGTAATACGAAGTTTTCGTACAATGGATAGTGGAGTATCTGTGACAGCAGCTGCCGATGGGATAGTTACAACTATAATTGACGGACTTTTTGATAGAGAAAAAGTATCGGATATTTCTAAAGGTTTTGGTAATTACATAGCAATTCAACATTTCAACGGTTTTACTTCATATTATGCTCATCTGGTTACAAATAGTATTGATGTTCAGATTGGAGATACAGTTAAGGCTGGTCAACGTATTGCCTTAGTAGGAAGTAGTGGAAACAGTTCAGATCCACATTTACATTTTGAGTTGTGGAATGATTCAGTTGGTCTTGTTGATCCATTTAAAGGAAGTTGTGGTAATGCACAATCACTTTGGTTCGCAACCCCTGACTATGACACATCCTTTCACCTTTGGACTTCGGGTTTAACAGATATTATACCTTATTTAGATACACTACGTGAAGAACCTCCACTAAAGAATCAATTCAAAATAAGTGATGAATCTATTACCTATTGGGCTATACTAAATGGAATTAGAAAAGGGGATAGCCTTTCAATAAATTGGTATACACCCGATGAGTCGCTTTGGTGTAGGTTTAGTTTTGAAGCGATAAATGATGCTTGGTATTATTACTATTGGAGTTACATCAATGTTCCAACTATTAACACATTTGGTGAATGGAAAACAAGAATGTACCGAAACGAAATTTTAGTAGATGAAAGAACATTTACTATTGAAGATGCTACTTCTGCTGATGAAAAATTTTACGACAAATTCGTAACTGTCCGTCCAAATCCATTTTATTCTTTTACCGAGATTAAGTGGTTCACCTCTAATGCTGGAATTACAATTTTAGAAATAGTTGATGTTTTTGGTAAACCCATTAAAACTTTGGTGAACGAATTTAAACAACAAGGTGAACATTATGTGAACTTTGACAGTAAAGAATTACCCTCAGGAGTCTACTTATATTCTCTTAAAATTGATAACAAAGTAACATTAGGAAAATTATTACTTTTAAAGTAATAATTAAAAGTAAAGTAATTAATACAAACCAATTTTTTTCAGCTGGAAAAAACACTTTAAACTCAACCATTCTTTTAAAATTCTTACTACATTATTCCATACACAAATAAGCTGTTCTACCTTGAGGTAGACAGCTTATTGTTCAGTGATTGAGAACTTATTTATCTCGAATTTAGTATTAGGTTAATTCATTATTGGTTGGACGATCATTTATAAAATCCGATTCATTTGGTTAAAATTGCCCAAATGTTTTTAAAAGGCACAAAGCACAAGAAGAATTTTTATCGAGAAAAACATGTTTTCCTTTGTTTTCTTGTGAAGTAAAATTTGGAAAATCTTTTAGAATAGACATCACTATAAAAAGCAAGGGGGAGTAAAAATTTAGATAAACTTTTCGTTGCAGTGCAGGATTAAGTTCAGCAAAATAATATGTTCTTTTAAATAATAACACGTACCCAACACAATCGATACTAATTACTAAACTTTTAGATGTTTTGTTCTATTACTTCAAAAACTTCTTCCATTTCCTTTTCTAAATTAAATTGATTTTTTGATAAAAATCTACGAGCATAGGAAATCTCTAATGACACTTCGAAATGTTTTTCTTGTGAGAAGAGTTGCATTGCTTTCGCTGCGTGAATCAAATGAACATCTTCTTTTGATTTAGATTTTACGGATGATGAAATGGTAGTCGTTACTTGAAATTCTAATTCATTATCGTTAGTTTTTAACAATGTTCTTTGTGCAAGGAAAATTGCTCGTGGAATTTCAAATTTAATATTTGAAAGAACTACTGAATCGAGTAGTTTTTTAGAAAAATCTACTGCTTCCGGAAACATTGATAACTCATAGTATAACTGAACCATCATATCTTCGATAATTGCTTTATCAATTGGGTCAGATTCTTTTAATACCCGTTCATAGGATTCTTCGGCATACGGTTTTGCTAATTCCGCCTGTTTCTGTGTAATATATGTTTGAGCAATTTGAAGAAGGATTGTAGAAACTGCAGAATTAGAAATATAATCTTTTTGAACTAACGCAGATTTCATCAAAGCTATTGTTTGAGCGTAGTCTTCAATTTTAAAGGTTCCTATAGAAGCATTTATGAGCATTTGTGCATAATTGTCAAACAGTTCTGCCTTTTTAAACAACTCAGCAGCATCTTTAAACAAGTTTACAGAACCAATATCATCACCTTTTGAGGCTGATTCCATTGCTCTTTCGGCTATTTTTTCTGCATTAATAACAATTTCGGACATTCAATTCTTTCAAATTAAGAATATTTATTCTCTTTTTCTGTGTATATGGGTAATGGTAATGAACCGGGTATCCCCATAACAGGAAAGTCTTTTCTTAATGGGTAAAGCGGTTCACCACTTGTAGGGTCAACAAAATCTTCTGGCATATAAAAACGACGTAAATCAGGATGATTTTCAAAGAAAATTCCGTACATATCAAAAGTTTCACGTTCGTACCAATTTGCCGATTCCCAAACTTCAACCAAACTTGGACATAGTGGTGAATCTGCCGATTGAAGTGGAACTTTGATTCTAACTCTGCTTTTAAAAGGTAACGAGTACAAAGTATGTACTACTTCAAATCGATGGCTCTTTGTCTTTAACCAATCAATTCCAGTTGTGTCTAAAAGCATATCAAAATGGGTTGAAGGGTTATCTCGCAACTCAGTTGCCACATCTACAAGATATTCTGGAGGAACAATGATTGAAATTTGATCGCGATATTCATATACTTCAGTTTCTGCGTACACTGCTTGTGCTACTGAAAGTATAGTTTCTTTTGAAAGTGACATACCAATTCCTTATTAAATTATTTGTTTTTTTTAGTTGTAAAGAAAATATAATCCCAAAGTGGACTAGAAACTCCGTACGAAGTATTAGGATTAGCAAAATGTTGTTCCAAATGATATCTTCGTAGATAGTTACCAATAACTGAAGTCATGTTCCAATGATGTGTAGCGAAATGAATCATATCATATAGTAAATAACCAGCTATAAAACCTGCATAGGTTGCTTGTGTCCATTGTCTTAGAATATACGAAAATACTAAATAAAATAGAAATGCCAAAGGAATACTTATAACTAATGGCATAACCAAGCGCGTACTATCCGAAGGATAGTCGTGATGCACACCATGTGTCAAATAATGAATTTTCTTAATTCTAGAGTTTTTAGGCTCATAATGGAATACAAAACGATGGAGTATATATTCAACAAAGCTCCAAAAAAATAAACCACAGAAGAATAATATAGGCGTAAAAAAATACCCTGTTAAAGGTATTGAGAAATAGAGATTGTAAAAAATCACAGGTAAGAAAACGACTGTAGGCAAGATAGGGTGAGTGTGAGAAAGTTTATTTAAAAGAGGATTTTTGAATAGAACAAGCGATTCGTCTTTGTTGGTAATATAATGGTTCATAGATTTTTTATAAATAAATGGTCCCTCTTAGACGAAAACACCTTCAAACTGTTTGAATTTACTACATATTTACAATCGATTATTTTTCAAATATCAGTGTAGGTTAGATTAAGAAGAATTTAGTATTAATAGAGTTCATATTAAGATGAAAGTAGAGTTGTTCTTTAAAATTAATGCACCTTTTCAATATTTACTCATTAATAGTAAATATTTTCGATTTTATCTGTAAAAAAATCAGAGAATTTTAAGGGTATTTAAAAATAGTAAACAGATAATTTGTATCCCATATTCCTACTTTAAATGTAATTCTTTTGGAATATTTCGGAGTCATAGTTAAAATCTCCACCATAGTCAAAATTTCTATTGGAATCAGGGATAATTTTCTTATCTTAGTTGAAAGAACAATAATTACGTTGATGAAAATACTAGAACAATTCTCAGACATTTTAGAAAAACTAACAGAACTACGAAAATTAGGTAATTATGTAGAGGCTAAAGAATTATTGTTTAGTACCATAATGTTGTTGGAAAATCAAAAAAGTGAATCAAAATCTGAAGTGA
>JBDNFX010000335.1:0-6597 GCA_041689575.1 Kapaibacterium sp. (SeqCode) | reverse complement strand
TATTTACCTAAAGAAGATATGGAACGGTTTAACTATTCTGAAGAAGATCTGTTTGCCGAACGATATACTCCTAACTTTGTTGATCTTATGGAATTTGAAGCTCGTAGAGCTAGAGTATATTACAGTAAAGCACGTTCGGCTCTCCGACCCGATGAACGCGTTTCAATGGTAACTGCTGAGATAATGGATCGAATTTATTTCCGTCTTTTAGAAAAAATAGAACTAAATAATTTTCATGTTTTTTCAAAAAGAATGTCTGTATCAACAGCTCACAAATTTCTCATAGCAATGAAACATTGGGTTTCCTCGAGAGTACTTTCGAGAAAAACGTAACGAAATTGCACGTTAGACAAGAAAAATTGTTATTTTTGCGTATATACCTGAATCTAAAAAACCTTACGAAAGTAAAAAATAATGTCAATACAGTTCTCCGAAGTAGAAATTAAAGAAGTTGAAAGACTTAAAAATCTGTATCCAGATTCAAAAGCGGCAATAATGCCAATTCTTTGGATGGCACAGAAAAAATTTGGTTGGCTTTCTGAAGATGTGATGAAATATGTAGGAACATTGTTATCGTTGCCATATTCTCACGTATTGGGTGTTGCAAGTTTTTATACAATGTACTTCAAAAAACCAATGGGGAAACATCATGTACAAGTTTGTACAAATGTTTCTTGTATGTTACGTGGTGGAGAAGATATTTACAATTTTGTTAAAACCACCTATGCTATAAACCATAACGAAACTACTGAAGACGGTAAGTTTTCTTTAGAAGAAGTTGAATGTATGGGAGCTTGTGGTGGTGCTCCGATGATTGTTATCAATGAAGATTTTTACGAGAATGTAACTGTTCGAGACGTCGAAAAGCTTCTCCAAACTTTATAAAATAGAACCGTGACTACGTTTCAGTTTTCGTCTTTTTCACAGAGATTTTTATTAGTAATCTCCTTAGGATTCTTAGCTCATATTATTACGAATGGGTTATCAGGATCCTTCGTACAATTTTTGCCTTCTACATTTCTAACTGAACCGTGGAGAATTTTATCTTATCCATTAGGTGTGACGTCTGGTTTTGAAATGTTTTCATTTGGATTTACTTTTTATTTCCTAGCTACTTATTTAGAACGATTATTCGATACCAAAAAGTTATTAACCTTGTTTAGTACTTTGTTAATTGGTCAAATTGGAATACATTTCTTATTTTTCCATTCTGCGAATGTTCCATTACTAGGTGTAAATTCATTTACATGCTTTACATTGGCTGTTATATCGTTTTCCTTCCCTAGAATACCCGTTCCAATATTTGGTTTGTTTTCTTTACGAATTCTTCATTTGTCAGGAATTTTAATTTGTATTTCCTTTATACCTGAATTACTTGCTATGTCCGTAAATCCTAATTCATCAGGATTGTTTCAAATTCTTACACATCAAGGAATTGCGATACTATCAGGAATATTTGTAGGTTTCTACAATTCATACAAGCAATTGTCAGTAACAATGACACAAAATAAAACTTTTATTCAAGAACAACCCTTTAAACCTACAAAACAACAGATATTTCAAGAATCTAACCAAGAAGAGTCTGTTTTTGTTTCACGTTATCAATTAGCAAATGCTACAGAACGTTCAACTCAATCTGAAGATTTAGCCTTAGAATCAATTGACGAAGAAGGGCGACTCAACCAAATACTTGATAAAATTTCTATTGAAGGCAAGGATTCACTTTCTAGTTCTGAAGTTAAATTCTTAGAAGATTATTCGAAAAAGTTATAATTCCTCCCTATTCTGAATTTTAATCAATGTCATTTTTAACTTTTCAACTGCAAACAGAACTTGTAACAACAAATGTTCAATCCTTGCTATTAAATGAACGAAACTATATTGCAAACGCAGCTAATATATCGTCGTTAGTTTTCCATTCATTTGAAAGTGTAAATTGGGTAGGCTTTTATTTTTTTGATGGTAACGAACTAGTTTTAGGACCTTTTCAAGGGAAACCTGCTTGCATTAGAATAGCAATAGGAAGAGGAGTTTGTGGTACTGTAGCAAAAGTAGGGAAAACAATTGTAGTAGACGATGTAGATACGTTCAAAGGACATATTGCTTGCGATTCAGAAAGTAAATCTGAAGTTGTTATACCAATTTTCAAGAATAACCAGTTAATTGGTGTTTTCGATTTAGATTCTCCAAAAACAAAACGATTTTCTCAATCAGACGTATTACTTCTTGAGAAAATCGTTTCAATGTACATTCAATTTTCGGAATTTCCTACCATTTAAACATTAGGTTCAAGTCTAAATCAACTATTGTTTTTCAACCATTCTTTTGCAACATCGGAACCCAATTCTGATGCTTTTTTATAAAAACCTACTAGTTCAGTTTTTAAGCTTTTACGTAAATATTGATCATCAATTTTATACAGAATGTCTTCCAAAGAGTATGCGGCGTTTAAATAAAAATCTCGTTCATTAGGTTTAATAGCAATTGCAGATTTAAAATCTTCAACAGCTAATTTATTAGGTTCAACCAGATGATCAACATTTTTCAGGATTCTTGCCATTCCTCTATTATTAAATGCAAAATGGTTTTTCGAATTTGTTGAAATAGTTGCAGTATAACTATCTATAGCATTTTGAGCATACTCTAACCCTTTTGCCTTTGTATCTTCACTTTCCACTAAGCTTTTTGCTAAGGCATAAAAGGCATTTCCAGAAAGGAAATATGGCATTTCTGTTCGTTCATTTGTACTAATTGCAGAATCGAAATTTGCTATAGCCACTTCATATTTTTCATTTGAGAAATAAATTTGACCTCTATTTGTGTAAATATCAGTCAAGAGATTTTTATGATCAGAATCAGGCTTACTATTAATTTCTGCAATTGCTTTAGAATATTTTTCAATAGCACCTTGAGTATTATTAGTGCGAATTAAAGCTGATCCATAATTATACAAAAAACGAGGGTCATTTGTAATTTCAGTATACTTTAACTCTTCTACTTTGGAAAAATCACGAACAGCTTCTTCAAATTTAGATTGAGCTAAGTACGCTATACCTCTAGCAGAATAGCCAGGAGCATATTTGGGATTTGCTTGAACTGCTTTTGTGTATTCAACCAAAGCTCCAGCTGGATCATTTGATTTCATTTTCTTATCACCAGCTCTATGAGCAATATGTTCTTTTTTGTCATCTGGAGTCTGCGTTTGTTGTGAATAGAGATTTTCCAGTGTCAGGCAAAACATTAAAGCAAGGCTTACAAATAGTAGTTTAGGTATGTTCACGGTAGTCCTTTTATGAGAATGTCTTTTTACTATAGTTTCAAATGTACAATAATTATTCTTAATTAGAAAGTCTCTTTATTCTTTTGGGTATAAATACGGATAATATTTGTTCAATGTTACTTCAAATGGAATTGAAGTATTTAACTTTAATGCGTCAACTAAACCTATGGTATCTTTAAGTTTGTTTGAAAAATCTTCAGGATTAACTTTGACCAAATGTACTAAATTTTTATAAATTGAGGTATAAATATGTTGATGATTTGTTTGAATTTCTTTGGGTCTATCTCCATGTAGTACTATCATTTTTTTTGCTTTTTCAGTAATTGTTGAATAAAGAATATTCCGGGAAAGTACGTAATCCTGAATTTGTTCAGTTGTTGAAATTAATGAATATAAATCCTTACAACGTTTTGAAATTTCGAATGCTTTTTTATAGTCAGAAACTGCCGTATAATACTTAATTAAGGTTTTTTGGAGTTCTAATTCATCTACATAATTGTTATTATGCACTAACAACTTTTCTGCTGTTTTTAAATGATTTTTTGCACTAGAAAAATCTTCTAATAGAATTGAAATCTCTGCAGCATACAATTCGGTACTGATATTTTCTGAATCAATTTCTTGATATGATTCTATTACCATTGAAAAGGTTCGTACACTATTTTCCTTATCTCCAACTTCTAAGAAATAGCTTGTTAGAAATATCCAATAATAGTGTTTGTACAATGGGTTATTACAATATGAGGTCAAAAACTTAGTAGACAGTAAATCTAAATAATACTTCATCATTACAAATTTTTTTTCTAAGTAATACGACAAAGCAAAGATAAGTGGAATTACATCTACATTATTAGGTACAAGGCTTGAAGGAAGTTTATCTAATATTGCTGTGGTAAAATTGGCAAGTTGAAGTCTTCTTTCTAAAGTCAACAAATCATCCATTACAAGTATTTTTAAAATTCCTGTTAAAAATTGGGTGTATAACCCGTGGTGTAGTGATATCCCAATATCGTAATACCTATATTTAATACTTATACTTCTATTTTGAGTACCGATATACATTCGTGAAAGTACCGTTTGTTCAGATTGTTCAAAATCAGGATAATCGGAAAAATCGCCATACCTTTTAGATCGTTCTAACAATTCCATTACATAGGTATAATTACCAATAATTACTGCAGAATTTGCTGCATTTAAACATAATCGCATATAGAGTTCTTTTGAAACAAGTTTTTCAGACAAATCGATAACTTCTTCTAATAGATTTAAACCTTTAAGATGTTTATTTTGTATACTATAGGTATTCGAAATATTTAATAATGCTTTTACCCGCATTTCAATATTGTTTTGTTCTTTCGCATACGAAGAAGTTAGAGTAAAATATTCAATTGCTTCTTCATACAAACCCAAATCCAATTTTGAACATCCAGCCAATTGTGTTAATTGGGCAATGTAAATAGAGGTAATATCTTTTTGAACTACGATAAATAACTCATGCTCAATCACTTGTAAAGCTTGTGATGGCTTATTTTCATCCAGAAGGGAATTTATGTAATTAATTGCAAAAGTTGTGCGCTGTTGTTCGGTCATAACAATATGTAAGCGTAGTTTTAACTATTCTTTTACTAATAGTTCTGGAACAATTAAGAAAAATCTACCGATTTCAGCTTGAAAGACGGAACCTTCTTTTGTAATAAAAGAAAATGTTCCTTCCATTGTTCCCCAATCTGAATCAATTGGGCAATAACTTGTATATGAAAATGATGTTTCTGGCTCTAGTTCTGGGAAGTAACCAACAACTCCTTCACCAGTAACTTCTTGTTTGTCACCTGCTGAGTTAATTATAGTCCAATAACGGGATAATAGTTTTACCCATTCAACTCCCTCGTTCGAAATAACTACATGATAACTAAAATAGTTTTGATCCGATTCCTCATTTTGAGGCTTAGGAATATACGTTGGGAAAACTCTTATACGAATGTTATTGGTAACTATATCTGATGAAGTATTCATAATGGAAATTATTCCTTGTACTGTAAATAGCCTTTTACATAAGTAATATACAATTATTTTTAGAATTCAAAAAGTGAAACTGTTACACCAATAAAAAAAAGTCGAGAATAGTCGCCTCTCATATATTGTTCGGGTGCATGTTGTTGGGTATTTACAAGATATGTTGGTTCGTTAATTCTTGGAAGTTGAACAAACGAAGTCCCGCAGTATAAATACAATTTTTGATATAATTGAAATGTTCCTCCCACAAACCAATGGTCGAAGTAAGTTCCAAATCGAGTAAACCCCATAGAAGTTTGAAAACCAAATTTGGAGAAAAAATTAGAATAAAATCTTCGTTCCCAAGGTAGTTTCGATGGCTCTTGAGGGTCTCTGTTTGGAAACACTTGGAACGACAACATTCCATCGCCCTTGAATTGATATTCGTTTGTTCGATAAGCCGTAGTAGCGGTCGTTACTGGGTCATAGTTAAAAGCAGTTTCTGGTTGATGCGTCCAAACCCAGCTTACTCCTGCACCAAAATTGTTATAATGAAAAGAAGTTCCCGGTGTTGGTACCACTTCGATAGAAATAGTGTTTGGTACTGAAGTATATCGGTAATACTCTATGCTAAACACATAATAAGGAGTAGAACTGACTAATCTCGTTTGGAGTGGGAGAATTTTCGCAGGACTTCCATTCGTATGTACTTGAGTAACATTCGTAAGTCTCGATTCTACATTCCCAGTTTTTGATTCAGTTGTACCAAATACATTGATATTGTAATGTTCATTTGGGTTGTCTTCGAAAATGATTACCGCTATTAAGTTGCCCGTATCTAAATGAATAAATTCATTTTGAATCAATAAATCTGAAATAACAAATCTGTTCTTTTGAGCAGTTCCGTCAAAAAACAATATATAATCGGGTAATACACTTTCACTTAAAACGGAACCTTCTTTCAATAGATACGTAATTATTCCTAATAGAGAACATTGTCGTAACAATTGAAAGGGTGAAACATTATCATTTTGTGCTAATTGATGAATTGCTTGTATATCTAATTCTGTTAATTCTTCAATTCGGCGTTCTCTCTGGGATAAAGATTCTGAAAATGAAAACAACAAAATCACTAGAACAACAATAGTTCTTATGAACAATTGTAAACAGGAGATTTTTACTGTATATTTGAACATTGAATTTAAGCATTGACGATTACTTTTTGTCATATTGCGACTTTAAGAAGGTTATATTACTGTTGAAATTGTAATTTCCAACCCTTTAGTTTTACATAATGAAAATACTCCATACCTCCGATTGGCATT
>JBDNFX010000334.1:0-2425 GCA_041689575.1 Kapaibacterium sp. (SeqCode) | reverse complement strand
TGCAGATTCGTGTACAAATCGAGATTTTAAAAAAGGATTTCTTTCGAAACAAGCAGAATTACTTAAAACAGCAGAAGCAGACTTTATTTCAAAAGCTGATGTTGTATTTCCAATATCTACTGTTGATTTAGAAAGAGCGAAGGAATTAAACAGTACCGCTCGTTTTGAAATTGTGTCTGCAGGTACAAATACTGAATATTGGAAACCTAGAAATCCAATTGAAAAATCTCCAACAATTGTATTAGCAACTACCTATGACTGGATACCAAATAGAGACGGTTTGAATTGGTTTTTAAAAGAAGTTTTTCCAAAAATCGTAACCAAAGTACCAAATGTATCTTTACAGTTATTAGGAAAAAATGCTTTCAATCATTATTCTTCAAATTCAAACATTACTGTTTTAGGATATGTTGAAGATGCAAGACCTTATATACAAAATGCCACTGTAACCATTTGCCCATTATTTGTAGGTTCAGGCATACGTATCAAAATATTAGAATCGTTATGCGGAGGAACTTCAGTTGTTTCTACTTCTGTCGGTGCAGAAGGAATTCACGCAACTGAATCTGAAGGTTTATATATTACCGATGATGCGGAACAATTTTCACGCTATTGCATAGACTTACTTTTAGATCCTCACAAAGCATATTCTGAAGGTGTTAAAGCTATGAAATATATTGAACACCATTGGAAGTGGGAGTGGGAAATAAAAAAGATGTACACAGCGTATACATCTTTACTTAATCGTTATATTTGAAGGGAATTTTAATGAGTATATACGTCTTTTTTGTTCGATTCAAGAATGTAATTTAAAAAGATGTTATGACCCTGATGATGAGAAGGTAATTCTAAAAGTTGGAATGCTTCTTCGTCTGTAAGCCAAGTAAAATCCTGATGTTCATCTGATATAGCAACATCATCTTCTGAAGAAACTTCGACACCAAAAACAGGCACTAAATTCATAGTATCGTCTTTCGGTTCGTAAAATGTTGAAACATACGGAAGTGTCCAAAATTTTCTTGGAACTAATCCAGTTTCTTCCATAAGCTCTCGTTTAGCACATTCAACCATCGATTCTCCATCGTCGACTTTACCTGTTACTACTTGCCACATAGCAGGATAGCGTTTTTGTACATTAGAACGTTGTAGAACTAAAAATTCAAAATCTAATGAATCTATTGAGGTTCTTCTGACGATGTGGACTTGAACCATCTTTGAGACAATTGTTGCCATAGTGTTGTTTTCTTTGATTCTGATGGGTTAAGTGTAGAATATAAATGTTCTACTAAATCTGGTTTTAGTCGGATCCAAGCACCAGTAGGCACAACATCGGAGGTGATTGTACCAATTCTATGTCTATGCATTGAAAGTACTTCAGCTTCAGAGATTTTGAGAATTTTACGAATATTCACTAACGATGTTCCGTAAATAAATATACGTATCCACTGATGTTTTGAAGTATCTTCGATAAACTCAATTCTAGAAGGAGTATCTTTTTCAGCAGTAATAGCAAATAATTTTTGATTAATTATCTCAATTTCTTCACGTGTTAGTTTCTTGTTGACTTTACAATGATATTCTTTTTCTATTTTACTAAGTATAGATTTCGAAAGTGTTCTATGTTTTGGATCGTTAGTAATTACTACTAATCCAGAAATTGATTTTTCTAAACAACCAGCAGGTACATACCATCCTCTTTTACGGGTTAAATTGTTAAAGATAGAACTATATCCATCTTCTAATGACCCAGACACGTGTTTTGCTTTATGTATAAGTATATATAATCTTTCAGGGAATTCTGTCAACACCATATCGTCTAATTTAATAGAATCTCTATTCAAATTAACTATGACGTTATGTTTTGTCATCAATTCATCATTGAGAAGAATTCTACCAGAATTGATAGCGTTTAAAGCAATATTCCGAGAAGAGTAATGTAGCCTTGTTAAAGCTTTTACTAAAGGAGTATATTTTATAGCCTGAGTTGGATCTGCTATGAAATTTTTAGGTAATCTTTTGGCACCTTTAATTTTATTAATTCTCTTATAAAATGGTCTGTTTGTTCCGGAATTCGGAGTATATGGACGTCTTTTATAATTCGATCCTGTTGAAGGTGTATTTGACCTAGGTTGATACGGTCTAGTTTCTTGAGTATTTCTAACTCCTAGTCCGTAACGATTCTCACGTGGTTGACTCCTAGTATCTTTTTGTTCGTAACGATTCTCACGTGGTTGAGTCCTAGTATCTTTTTGTTCGTAACGATTCTCACGTGGTTGACTCCTAGTATCTCTTTGTTCGTAACGATTCTCACGTGGTTCATAGTTTCTTTTTGGTCTATAGCCTGTACTTTGGCGGTCATCACGAGGTTGAGCCGGACCAGTAGCACGGTTCTGATACGGAGTTCTTTGTTGTTGTTGTTGTTGTT
>JBDNFX010000333.1:0-2206 GCA_041689575.1 Kapaibacterium sp. (SeqCode) | reverse complement strand
CAAGGAAAGTGTGTTTGGTATTAGCAACGAATTAAAGTTGTCTGAATTCTTTGTAGGGTTTAAAATTATTTCAGTTGTGAAGTTTAAAACAAGAGAACTCCAAGCACAAATTGACAAACTCGGTTGGAATGAACGGACTGAAATAAAAAAACGCAATTTCCACTTACTTCCAGAAGAAATACAGAAGAATCTTAGTTTTCGCGTAACTTCAAAAAGTTTTGGAGTTATCATTTGCACGAGACATAATGGCAAAGCAACTGCCATTTTTGCTGAACGTGTCAGATAAATTTGCGTCAACTTGACAGAAAAAGAAAACCCCATTTAGTAATGGGGTTTTAAATATTAGTCATTTAAAGAATCGTATAAACCTTTTAAGCGTTTCCGTAAGTGTAACACTGCGTATCGTTTACGTGCTAATAACGTATTGATATTTACTCCAGTTTCAGCAGACATTTCTCTAAAAGAAGTGCCTTCAAATTCATTGCGAATAAATACTTCACTTTGTTCAGGTGGAAGTTCTTTTAAGCCAGCAAGTACTGATTCCCAGATAGTTTTACGTATAAGATCTGTTTCTGGGCTTGTTTGAGAATCACCAAGGAAGTTTTCAAAACCGTCTAAACCATCATCGATTTGACCAGGAGTTTGCATATCAGAAAAGTTCTCTGCTCTTTTCTTACGATAAGAGTCAATAATTCTATTTCTAACTGCAGTGAACACCCAAGAAGCGATGTTTTCTATTGGTTTTTGCACATTAGCAGATGCAGCAAGTACATTCGTAAATACGTCTTGTAATATATCTTCAGCTTCTTCTTGGGAGCGAACTCTTTGACGAATAAAACCTAAGAACTTTTTACGGTCCGTGCGAAACAATCGTTCGATTTGTTTTGTCAAATCTACTTTTTTTACTGGAGGTATTTCTACGTCTAATACAGCAGCTTCTGTATTTTGAACATCACTAATTGTTTGAGCTATCATAGTTGCCCCATCTTAAAATCGTAAAAGAATAATTTACTTCAAAAAACCGTAAAATAGGTGCTATACTATTGCCTTATGCTAAAATGAGATTTGAATTTGTTAAGTTTTAGTAAGAAATTTTTATGCCATATTCTTTAATATGGTCTTTTGCTCTTGGGTATCCGGCGTCGGTATGACGAAGTATTCCCATTAAAGGATCGTACGTTAGTACTCTTAATAACCTTTTTTCAGCTTCTTTAGTTCCGTCAGCAACGACAACCATTCCTGCATGTATAGAAAGTCCCATTCCAACACCGCCACCTTGATGTAACGATACCCATGTTGCACCACCAATTGCATTCAGTGCAAAATTCAAATATACCCAATCAGCAATTGCATCTGAACCATCTGCCATAGCTTCTGTTTCTCGGTAAGGAGAAGCGACCGAACCGCAATCGAGATGATCTCTTCCTATAACAATTGGGCAAGATACTTTTCCATCTCGCACCAAATCGTTAAACATTTTTCCTGCTTTTGCTCGTTCTGTATAGTTTAACCAACATATTCTTGCTGGTAACCCTTGATATTTAATGTGTGTTCGAGCAGTATCTATCCAACGATGAAGATGTGTATTATGTGGGAAAAGCTCTTTCATTGCTGCATCTGTTACATCAATATCTCTTGGATCTCCAGATAAAGCCACCCATCGGAAGGGTCCATTGCCGTCACAAAACATTGGTCGAATATATTCAGGAACAAATCCTGGAATATCAAATGCGTTTTCGACACCGCTAAATTCTTTTGCAACACCACGAATATTGTTTCCATAATCAAAGGCAATTGAGCCTCTTTTTTGGCATTCTAACATTGCCTTACAATGTATTGCTATTGATTTATATACTTCGTTCATATACTTTGTCGGATTTTCAACTCGAAGCAAGTCCGCTTCTGCCATTGAATATCCTGTAGGATAATATCCATGCAATGGATCGTGTGCAGATGTTTGATCTGTTACTACATCTGGCACAACACCGCGTTGCAACATTTCTGGTAGAATATCTACAATATTGCCTACTAATCCTATTGAAAAAGGCTCTTGTAAGGCTGTTTTTTCTTGTACGGCTTTTAATGCATCATCAAGTGAATGCATTTTTACCATACAATATCCATCGGCTATTCTTTTGTCAATTCGTTCTTCGTTTAGTTCAACGCAAATAATTACGGCACCCGCACAAGTTGCAGCAAGTGGTTG
>JBDNFX010000332.1:0-2656 GCA_041689575.1 Kapaibacterium sp. (SeqCode) | reverse complement strand
GTTTTTTTGAAGTTCAATATATCCATTTCGGACTTTGTCAAAAAAATCTTCACCTAAGGATTCAAATCTATCTAATTTTTTTGTGCTAGAAACTAAACGGTTTACAGCATCTGTAAAACACATATCTATGTAAAAAGTTACAGAAGGTACTAATTGGTTTACTAAAATTTCAACAATTGTTGTATTACGTCTAAATCAATGCCTCTTCCGTATCCCTGATAAGCCAAAGTAGAATCGGAAAATCTATCTAAGACAACTATAGTATCAGTTTCTAACAATGGAATTAGTTTTGTAGTAATTAAGTGATTCCTTGCTGCTAAAAATAATAACAGTTCTGTTTTATCACTTAGTTCCTCAGCACCTTTGGTAAGTAAAATAGTTCGAATCTTTTCTGTAATGATAGTACCACCAGGTTCTCGAAAAGTAGCAACTTTTTTTCCTTTCATACGCAACCATTCAGCAAGTAAATCTACCTGAGTACTTTTTCCTGAACCATCTATACCTTCAAATGTAATAACCATTTAGTGTTTGAAATGTCGTATACCGGTAAACATCATAGTAATCGAATGTTCGTTAGCAGCAGCAATTACTTCATCATCTCGTTTTGAACCACCTGGTTGAATTACCGACGTAGCACCAGCTTCAATTGCTTGTAACAAACCATCTGCAAAAGGAAAAAAGGCATCAGAAGCAACAGCAGAACCCTTTAAGGATATTCCAGCTTCTTTTGCTTTGGAAACTGCAGTTCTTGCTGAATCTACTCTCGACATTTGACCAGCACCAATTGCTAAACTTCGGTCGAATGTAGCATAAACTACTGCATTTGATTTGACGTGTTTTGCAATTTTTAACGAATAAATCATTGAAGCTATTTCTTGCTCTGAAGGTTCTCTGTTCGTTACACATCGAAATTCATCTGGATTATAAAGGATAGCATCTACATCTTGGACCATTATTCCACCAGAAACCGATTTAATTTCACGTTTATTGATTTTTTGCAATAATGAATAATCAACCGTAACAACCCTTCTATCTTTCTTTTTTGCAAGATATTCTAATGCTTCTACTGTATAACCTGGAGCTATAAGAATTTCTAAAAACAACGAGTGTATTTTTTCTGCAAATTCTTTATTCACTACTTTATTTACTGACATTATTCCACCAAATGGCGAAACAACATCAGTTGCGAAAGCCTTTTCGAATGCTTCAATTAAGTTGTTACTTGAACCTACTCCACATGGATTATTATGCTTAACAATTACACAAGTTGGTTCTTCAAATTCTGCACAAAGTTTCGCAGCAGAATCTGCATCTATTATGTTGTTATATGATAAATCTTTTCCGTGATGTTTTTTAAATATGGAAGAAAATTCCCCATACAATGTTGCATTTTGGTGACCATTTTCACCATAACGCAGTGGAAAATCTTCTTTAAATCCTAAGACCTTTGTTGATTGATCAGAATTAGTTGCTTTCGATTCGAAATATGCACTAATTTTGCTATCGTAATATGCAGTATGAGTAAATGCTTCTTTTGCTAATTCTAAACGATAGTCTTCTGGAACACTTGATTTGGATTGAAAATAAGATAAAAATTCTTGGTATTGTTTTGGACTTGTTAAAATAGTTGTCCACAAGTAATTTTTCGCAGAAGCACGCACCATTGAAGGTCCGCCTATATCAATATTTTCAATTATGTCTTCGTGATTTGAAGAAACTTTTTTTAATGTTTCTTCGAACGGGTAAAGATTGACAATAACTAATTCAATTGGTTCTATAGAATGTTCTTTTAGTGCAGAATTGTGATGTTCTAATGACTGGTTTGCTAAAATTCCTCCATATATATTAGGATGTAAAGTTTTAACTCTTCCGTCTAAAATTTCAGGAAAATTAGTTATTGTTTGCAGTGGTGTAACGACAATTCCATTTTCGCGGAGGTAAGTAGCAGTTCCACCAGTTGAAATAATTTCAACTCCGTTTGATTTTAATATTTTTGCAACTTCGAGTAAACCCGATTTATCTGAAACGCTAAGTAAGGCACGATGTATTTGAAGATCCATTAGGTCAAAATTTTATGTATAATCTACAAAGATACTAAAGTTATTTCTTGTTTCTAAATTTTTACTTATTCCTTATTACTCTAAAAGAATATATTCTAAACCTTTCTGTTGGGCTAAGATTGTAAAAATTAAATTGAGTTGTGAAAAATCCGCTATTGTACCAAGATCCACCTTTCAATAATTTTGTATCTCCATGAGGGAATACCCAATCATTACACCATTCCCAAACATTTCCATGAACATCGTACAAACCGAAGTCGTTCGCCATTTTACGTTTCACTTTTTGTACAAATGTTGTGTTACCACAATACCATGCTACTTTATCTAAAAGTGGATCAACTGGTGTACAATCTTTATTTTCTAATGTCCCATTAAACAAATCTGTTACTGCACCATTTAATGTATATCTTTTCCATTCAGTTTCAAAAGGCATTCTAAATCCTTTTGATTGAAAGTCATACTGAATTGTGTCTGCTACCCAATTATAGAAGGGAGAAAATCCTTTTGAAATTGACAAAGCATTACAAAATTCAACCGCATCGTACCAGCTTACCTTTTCGATAGGATACTCCTCACCAATTACTTCTGATCTGTTT
>JBDNFX010000331.1:0-15110 GCA_041689575.1 Kapaibacterium sp. (SeqCode) | reverse complement strand
TCCACCACCAGCACCAAAGAGACCTACGACAAATCCTGAAACAGAACTTATTAATGGAATAGTGATATAGGATATGTCCATTACCGTAGAGCTGATTCTAACGCTGTTCGGGCGTCTGTTTTGTTGTCTCGATATTTAATAATAATTGGAGCTGAAATGGAAAGTCCATTTTGTTTAGCAAATTCGTTTGATAAGGAACGTGAACCCGGAATTACAACTGCACCTTCAGGAATAGTCAAGGGTGCTTCTGCTGTGCCTCGGTATATAACTTCATTGATTATATCGTAAACCGGAGTAGAAGCAGTGAGAATAACTCCAGAACCTAAAACTGCACGTTTTTTAACACGAACGCCTTCGTAAATTCCACAATTCCCACCAATCAGAACATCGTCTTCAATTATTACCGGTGATGCTCCGGCGGGTTCTAATACTCCTCCAATTTGCGATGCTGCGCTCAAGTGAACATTCTTTCCAATTTGAGCACACGTTCCAACGAGTGCGTGAGAATCGATCATTGTTCCTTCATCGACATACGAACCAATGTTAATATACATTGGAGGCATACAAATAACGCCTTTTGCAACATAACAACCAGTTCGAATTGAAGAACCACCGGGAACTAAGCGAACTCCATCGGCAAGGGTGAGTGGCTTTACAGGTATGGTGTGTTTGTCGAAAAAAGGAAAACCTTCTATTCCCATATCGGTCATTTTTCCTGCACGAAACAACAGCAATATTGCTCGTTTTACCCACGTATTTACTACCCAATCACCTGTTTCAGTAGGACTTGCCGAGCGGATTGTTCCGTTGTTTAAACCATCTAAAAACGCGGAAAGTAAGGATATGTTCTCTACGGTTGATAAATCTGCAGAAGTTGAATGTAACGGCTCTAAGGCATTTTGAAGTTCTAAAGAAGTCATAGAATCTACTTGTTTTTTTGGTACTAATCGTATTTTTTGTAGACAAATATACCTTTTAATACCGAATAAAGGTCAACTCCTTCTGCAAACATATCAAAATACGGAATTACAATTTCCTTTTCACCAGTGTAAAAAACAACAATAGGTGTATGTTTAATAGGATAATTACCAAACACTCCACCTTTTAGATTTATAGGAGGATTTGGATCAACTTCTTCAACTATATCGAAATAGTATGCATCTGCTTTGAGAACTGATTTGAGATCTTGAAGACGCATTTTTTGCAATACAATACCACTACCTGCACGTAGCATTGCAACTATAGGATACTTCTTTTTATGATTTTCATTGATTTTTGAAACACTTTGTTCGATTTCTTTTTAACAATCTTTACAAGTATACCAAGTATATAATACGTAAACAGTATTTTCTTGTTTAGTAATAGTAACGGTATCAAAATTTACTGATTCTATAACTCTAAACTCTCGTTGAGCTTTCAGAGGTGAAAACAAAAAAACTGAAAGAATAAACGTGAAAATTAATTTTAAAACCATAATTTATATATCAAAAGTGTACTTGGAATATCATTCTTCTTTATATAATCATCATCAAGCTTCTGAAATTCTTTCTAGGGAGTATACTTTTTGTTGATTACAATGTTGTAGTTAATTGGATTGCTTGTCATTGCTACGTTATAAAAAAATTTAGACATATTACTTATTGTATACTGAAAAAGGTTAAATTTTTCGTCCTTAGAATTATACATAGTTAAATCCATAGTAAGATTCTGGTGTAATTAAACCCATTTACTATTTGAGGAGTTTAAACGCCATACATCATAATAATAGCCATAGTTTGTTTTTTCTCTGTTTGGTGATGTCCAACAAATTAGTAAAGTCGTATCATTCATGACATTGATTGAACTCATTATTTTCGAGTTGAACAAATTTTTTCTGTAAATATCTACGTAATTCCGAACTCTATTATTTGCCAAACCAAAATCATAAGGATCTTCTTTTGAAAAGTCTGTTTTTTTGGGAAGTATGAATGTTTGTCCCTTGAATGAATTAGTTATTGAATCTACACAAATACCCTTAAAAGTATAGATTTTTATTTTATAGTCTAACACATCGATAACGAAAATATACCTTTCAGTAAAATCAATTAATTTTCTAGGCTGAAAATATACATAATCTATTCCACTAGGGTTTGGCAAGTCAACTTTTCGAATTAATTTATTTTGTAAATCAATGATATCAACCCATGTTTGATATTCATAAAGTAAACTACTTCCTTGTATTGTTGAATATGCTTTAATGTATCTTTTATTTATAATTTTACTTTGAGAATGATAACTATCTGTTGGAATAGTTAAAAACGGTTTTAATGAATTAACACCACTAATAGAAATGTTACTTTACTAACTACCTGAAGTAATGTTTTGATCAATTTGGCTTGTTGCATATTGATCCATTTCATCAACGGTACTGTAAGGTAACGGTAATGGATTAACAGTAAACTTACAAATGGTATAACCAGTACCTGAACATTTTAACGTATGAGATCCACCAGTCCAATCATGATCTTCTATTTTACTTCCATAACTGTTTGGTCCTCCGGGACCATCCTTTGTAATAATTATTACTGTAATACCTGTTATAGCAAACAAATTACTTGAACCAACCATCATCAGCACCATTAGTGCTAGTAGAAACCTTTTCATCGAAAACGAGCTTATATATAATTAACAAATTGAGCAAGAACATATTGCTCACTGCCAAATTTTGTACAAGATTTGATATAACCTAATTTAGAAAGAAAATAAGTGAAAATAAAACTTGGAAAATGGGATGTTCTTTGCTTTGTTAAGTGCCGAAAGTTGTTTATCCTAAATTTAACTCTTACTATTACATAAAACGATGGTTTGTATTTCCGATAAATTGATAGATTTATTTATAGGTCTATAATTTATTTAGATTTGTCATGAAATTAGAGAGGATGAATAATTATAAAACTGTTGCAAAATAGTATTCCTACTATAGGTAGTTGTTTCTTTATTTGTGATAATAAAACTGTAGTTGTCCTGTGTTTTTGTTGAATACTAAAAAACCAACCGAATCCATTGAAACTGTGATATAGGTTTTTGAGCTGAAGGTACGAAGCGAAGTAGCAATTGTAGGGTGTAAAGAGTTTGTCTTTTGAGGGTTACTTTCTAATTCAGGGAATAAAATAGCTTGAGGAGCAGTCCAAAGTACGATTGCAGAATCAGACATAAAAGAAAACATCCTGTCGGTTTCGTCGAAATGAGTTGTTTGATGAAGCACCAACGCCGTATTTTGATTTTGAAACAGTATCATTGGCTTTATAAAACGTTGTTTGGTTGTTTTGTCACCAACAACAATAGCAAAATCGGTTGCCAAAAAATCGGGAGAACCTTTCAGTACAAAGGTAGTTTTTTGTTGATGAATTTGTTTTTCATCAGTTGTTTTATTTGTTGGTTCTGAAGTTAGTATTCGTAATTTTTCCATTGAAAAAACGGAGATAGTTTCCTGGGAACCAATCTGGAAGGGACCAAAATCTACAGCATACGTGGTATGTGTAAACTGAAGTGTGTTTTGTAAGGAATCTGTTGAAACAACTGTATGAAAATCACCTAAAATTGGTTTTTTTAATATTATTCCAATCACTACAAAATAATAAACAATTCCTAACAAAATTGGAACAATTACGACCCAAAGTCCTAAGGGTATTTTACGTTTTTTAATCATTTATCGTTGATGATAATAGAGAACCGTTTGTTTTGATGTTGGAGTAGCAACCGTAATAAAGTAAACTCCTTGAGGCAGATGTGTGCTATTAAAATCTATTGAAGGCACTTTTGAAGAAACTTCTTTTTGGTCGAACACTTGCCCAATAACATTTGTAATCACAACCGTAGATACAGTGTTTCTGTTTGCTGAAAGCTCAACTGTCAGTGTCCCTTTTTGTTCTTGAACTGAATGAACCAACGGCACTGAAAACGACGATGCTGCGGCACTGGTCGATTTCACCACAACGAAACAGCGTGAATCGCCCGAAAGACTTTTTTCTAATCCAATAAGTTCTAACTTCACATATTGAGCGCAACGAGTAGAAGCAAAAAACGAGAGCGAATCTAAATATTCGCCAATAATTTTAGGCGTTAAGGCAATGATAAGCGAAACAGATCCGTTAGCTGGAAGCGTAATAGGAAATTGATGCAGAGGAATTGATGCACGTATGTTTTGAGCAAAGTGAACATCGTTTTCAGTAACTGTTACTGGGTATTGGGTTTCGTTGGTAATGAGAAGTGTATCGAAATACAAATCACCAACAACAGCTTCAGCATATATATAACTTGAATCTAAACCACCAATGGTTAGTTCAGGAATTTGACGTATAACTATAGAATCCCGCCCCAAACATCCATTCCCAAACAGGAAGTCTACGTAATAGGTTCCGGGAATTGTAACGTCAATGCTTGGAGATGTCTCACCAGTTGACCAAGAAACCACAGAACCTGCCCGAAGGGAAAGCCTTGAGTTTTCACCAACACAGATATCGGAAACAGTACCTTGAATAACAGGATATTCTACATCTGCAACGGAAACAAATATTGAATCGGTAACAATACAACCATCAGGATTTACTAACGATACATAATACCATTGGTTTGAATCTGGTACAACGGTATAGGTTTTACCTACCCAAGCAATTTGACCGTTTCTCGTTTTCCATTCTAATTGTGCATTCGGATCGCTATTGATTGAATCGGCTTTTAACGTAACTTGATTCCCTTTACAAACAATAACAGAATTCTGTAACGATAAAAAAGGAGTATTTGTTGCTTCGCATATCACGCCATCAATACCAAAATCAGAACCAATAAATTGTGCATTTATTGACCAAATTGCAAGAGGAAGCGATTCTGTTACTGTAGTAGTAAATTTACCTTTTAGTTGAATCCAACCTTCAGCAAAAGTAACTTGGTTTGACCGTACAAGTGGAATTCCATTCGAACCATAGCGGAGTTCTAAAATTGGTGCTGCTCCATTTGGAACAACATTTCGTACCCAAACAGAATATTCATATTCTACACCTTTACGAACGTTAATTTTTGTTTCGTATACTAAGTTTGTTCCACTTTTAGAATCGCCAATAAAATATTTCCCATTTCTGGCACCAGTGGCATCTATAAAATTTTGATTAAATAAATATGCATTATTAGTTATCACCGCTTGGTTTTGCCCAGGAATCCCTGTTGGAAGGTTGCAAGAAAACGTCATTGGAGTGGTAAACCCAACTGTTTTGCACGGAAGTGCTGAAATGATTTCGAATTCACCGTTACGAACTTGGTCGCCACAACAAAATTCTGCTTGAACTATAACGGTATCTTTTCCTTTACAGCCTAATGAATCGGAAACTGTAAGAATATAGACACCTTCTTGGGAAACATCTATAAACCTTGAAGTATTTCCCGTATTCCATTCGTATGTCGCGAAACCAGTAGGTGCGGTAATTCGCATTGTATCTGGTTTACAAAGAGGTAATTCTCTATCTATTTGCAAATCGAATTGAACACCAACAATAGTAATTGTTGAAGTAACAAATTCCCCTGAACATGAGTTTTCGGGGTCCTTGCTGAGTATAACTGTATAAACCCCTGGTTCGTCGTACAAATGTGTTGGAGTTGCTCCAGAACCTGTTGCACCATCGCCAAAATTCCAATACCATTCTGTGTTTTGGTCGGAACTTGTCAAACCAAAAGTTACAGGAAATCCTAAACAATACGAAGCAACTTTTGGATTGATTTCGAAAGATTCTTTACGAGGCACAAGTCCCATAGTAGCATTATAAGCCACTCCCATTGCACCAATTCGTGAAAATCCGTACATTGTGACCGCATAAGGAAAACCAGAAGAAGCAGTAAAAGTTTTTCCATCTTGAGAGTTTTCATTTCCTACTCGATAAGAATATTGCGGTGCTCCAGTTACGGGCGTCCAGGCACTATTTCCAAAACCTGCAGTAAGAGTAAAACTTGCAACATTTGCTGTTAAGGTTATTGCCGTGTAGGAATAAACAGGACGAGCTTCGTTCAGAATATCATTTAAAACGGAAGGTTTGTAAAATTCATATTTCCCAGTCACCCATTGCGAAACCGGAGCAACTAAGGCCATTGCTGGGTCAGCTCCAGAATTTCCTTGTTGTTGGGTAAAAAACTGAGCCATTGAAATTGGTTCTGAAGAAGTAACATATTCTGCAACTGTGAGAACAGTGTCCCAAAAACGACGAGCATTTAATGTCCGAACTGGTATTCCATTCATAGAAATAACGGTATTATTTCTCGATGCAACTGCTCGAATATAGTATAGTTGACGTGATTGAATGGGAGTAGTAACAAATTCCGTTCCCCAAGTTTGGGCTGGTTGTAGTTGTTCGAACATGTGATCGCCCGAAGATGCGCCAATTGGTCCAGACATTTCCCCACTAAAGACTGCAAACGGTTTACAAATTTCTTGTCCTTTACGAATAGAACGCATTTGAGTACCAGTGATTTCTTGGTTCGATTGTATGTGATAGGTCTCACCTTTTTGTAGTGCAATCTGATAGGGCGTCCCTGCAATTTGACCAGAACGCAAGTTTCCAGTAGGATTGATTTCTATAGTGGTATTGTCTTCAACAGAAACGATAATTATTTCAGAAGGAGATTGGGTAATAGCGGGGAACCGTGATCGGCAAATTGCAAAGTATTCGAAACCTAAAGCATTTCTTGGGTATACGATAGAAACATCTGCAGAATTAAAAATGTAATTCGAAATAAATAAAGAAACCGGTTTTTCCGTTTCCACCACAACTGCGTTGTTTCTAATAACACCAGAAGTATTGAGCACATCGGCTTCGATAGGCAAACGTATTGCTAAAATGCTATCGCCTTCTACAAAAAAAGGAATAGAAATAGATGTACCATTTATACGTAAAACACCGTTCGTTGGTGTAGTTGTACAAACCTTCACATTCAAATATTGCCCAGTGGCATTATGTAAATATGAAAACCAGAATTCAGTCCCAATATTCGATTGTGAAAACAAAGATATTGGAAGGATCAACAGCAGGCTTAGTAATAAAATTTTCACGTTCAGATTTTGTTAGAAATCGAAAAAGACTTTTAAGATATTTACAAACAATTATATTGAAAATTTATTTCAACTTTAGTAAAAATTATCTTTGAATTATAAATTGTTCAGTTGAGGTATAGCCCTTATTGTTGCTGACTTTTAAAAGATAACTGTCTTCTACTATGTATAATGTAACTAACATTGACATAGAGGACATTTCCGAAAAAATATATTTAAAATTCCATATTTACTTGTAGGGTCATATTTCTTGTCTGACCCAAATTCCCAATTACTTCGGTATAAATATAATTGAAAAGATTATTGACATTTAAGCCGATTGTTAGAGGAAAATCGAATTGTTTTTTTGCTTTCCAAAGTATTCTTGCATCTACAACGTGGATAGGAACCCTTGCTTCAGCATCTTTAATTACTCCTAATTGAACAATTCGTTCGTCAATTGTTTCGAATCGACTAATAAAACGATAATCAGCCTGTAGTTCAAAATCATTGATTGGAACTAAAAATTTAGTATACCAAAGTAATTTTGGTCGGAATGGTAAGGTGATTTGTAAAATATTGTCTTTTGGATCCATTGCCGTAATGGAAGTTTCAATACCAAAATAGCGACTTAAAAGCGTTTTGATGCTAAGTTCTGTTCCTAATATTCGAGCATCGGTAATATTCACAAATCGTATACCGCTAGCTTCTAAACGTGGTTCAATTAGTTGTTCTAATCTATTTTCAAATACGGATATATCTATAAAAAATGGGATTTCTCCGAGAGTCAATTTTGCGTTCATTCCAATTTCGGAAGACCAAGAAAATTCTGGAGTTAGGGATACATTCGGTACTATTGGAAAAGGTCCAACGCGTGTTGCGGCGTACCGTTCTGCAACCATCGCTGCTCGGAAACCTCTACCAACAGAAGACCGGAACGTAATGTCAGGGTTCAGTTGGAACGTAGCACCAAATTTTGGACTTAATTGCACCGTAGGATTTAATGTGTCTGTTTTTTCGTAATCTGCACGCAACCCGCCTGTAAGGGTAATTGTAGAAATTGGTTTATATTCTGCTTGCGAATACCCTGCAAAAAATCGTTGACTTTTATCGCTATATATATTTGAAGTTACATCGTTTTGTTGCGCCCAAAGTCCATACGTAAGGTTGAAATCGTTTGAAACTTGAGAATTGAATTGAATTTCAGAAGTAAAGGCATTACTTTTCGACGATCTAAAATCGGGACTGCTTTCAAGGTTAGATGTGGAAAAACTTGTTCGAAACAACGAAACACGAGCAGTCATAAATGTTGATTCTGAAAATACTTGTTTCCAATATGTACCTATCATAAATTTAGGTGAATTGATTCGTACAGATCGATCAGTGTCCGTAGGAGGCAAGGTTGCCGAATCTAAAGAATTCCAATAGACCCAATCGTTTCGGTTTTCGATTGCAAATAAGGAAAGTACACCTATGGTAGTTCGTTCGTTTGGAGAATAACTAATTTTACCAAAGAACGATTGTCTGTTTTGGTCATCAAAATCCCTAAAACTTTCGTTTTGTTTCACACCTGCATTCAGTAAAATCCCAACATCGCCAATTTTTTGAGAATACCCGAGGTCAACACCACTTTGTAATGGAACAGAAGTTCTATATTTCCATTGTTCAAAAGGAGGTTGAAAGTAAAAGCCAGAATACCCACGGAATTTGAATTTTGCCTTCTCTTCAGGTTCACGAGTAATTACATTAACTACACCACCTAAGGCACCAGTGCCGTACAAAGCTGAACCAGCTCCTTTTACTACTTCTATTTGGTCAATATCCAACATAGGAAGTATATCTAATTTAATATCACCCTGATCGCCAGAAATAAGAGAAAAACCATCTAACAACATAGCAACTCTTGAACCCAGCCCAAATGCTAAACCGGAACTACCACGAATGGATATTTGGTCTCTTGCTATGTTTACGCCCGGTACATAGCGAAGAGCATCGTCTAAACGAGTAATATTCCGCTCTTGTATACCACGTTGATCAATTACAGAAACAGAAATTGGAACATCTTGAACCGCTTGAACCTTTTTATTAGCCGAAACAATTACTTCGTTTGTTTGAAGTAGAATGGATTCTAATACTATTGATATAGAATCAATATTTTCTTGAAGGACAATTTTTTTACTAGAATACCCTATAAGTGAAATTAAGAGCGTTAGTTCTTTTTTTGGAACAGAACGCAAGAGAAAGGAGCCATTGGATCTCGTTTTTGCTCCGTACGAAGTACCTTCAACCTTAATAATTACACCTGATAGAGGTTCGTTGGAATCTTGGTCGAAAACTATTCCACGTACAGCTTTTTGTGAAAATACTACAAGAGGAATAAGAAAGCAAAAAATGAAAATCAGTATTCTTTTCATATATGTGGTAGTAATGAAATAAACTTTATTCTACAATGATACAACTTTCTTTAGAAAGGAACAACGATTCGAATGAAAACCGTATATTTGACTAACAATCGAAAGAATACTTTAAATGAAAAAAGACTAAATAGAAGATTCTATTTAGTCTTTTTTTAGTGTCGGGGTGGAGGGATTTGAACTCTCGACCTTCTGGTCCCAAACCAGACGCGCTAACCGGGCTACGCTACACCCCGTACATTTAAGAATTACAAAAATAAGGAATATTTTTGGATTTACAAAATAATAGTATTAAATTTTCGAATTTAATTAAACAGTGCCACGAATAAATTGAGAATGTATAGCAATAAACCGAAGGAACGAATAATAATCTTTGCATTATCAGGGTTGGGGGATGCTCTTATGGCAACTCCTGCTATTACTGAGTTGCGTAAACAATTTCCTTTAGCACAAATAGATGTTGCTACAATGTTTCGTGCTGTATACGAGATGTTTTTGTCGAACGAAGATGTTTCGAATGCCTATTATTGGGATTTTTTGAAACAAAGCCCTTTTTCATCGTTACGCTATCTTTTTCATTTACGTACAAATCAGTATACCCATAGTTTTTCCGTCTATCCGTCAAATCGAAGGGAATATAATATCATAAGTTTCATAGTTGGAGCAAAAAAACGTTTTGGTCATATTTATGAACATCAAAAATTCAGTTCACTTCAATGGTTACAAACGAATTCGTTAAAAGAATCTGAAAATATTCATAATGTAGAAGAAAATATTAATCTTGTTCAGTTAGCAACTCAAACAAAATCAGAATCAATATCCAAACTGACATTTAATACTACTTATTTCGATATAGAAAAAACATCGAAATGGCTGAATTCAGTACATTTAGTAGCAGGTTCATATTTTTGCGTTCATGCTGGATCTGCAACTTTAAAAAATCAAAGTAATAAACGTTGGGGCTTTGAAAAATATGCTGATTTAGCGAATAAACTTTACCAAAAGTATTATCTTAAAACTGTATTGTTGGGTGGTCCTGACGAGTTAGAATTGAATAATAAGATTCACTTTCTATCAACTGAATCTACTATTGTTGCTCCCATATTCCCTATTTCAACTACTGCAGAAATATTAAAAAATTCAAGGGCAACTATTTCAAATGATTCTGCATTAATGCATATAGCTGCATCGCAAGGTGTACCGGTAGTAGCAGTATTTGGATACACTAAGTATTATCAGTTGTACCCTTGGCAAACAGATTATGAAGTAGTGCGTCTAGATTTAGAATGTAGTCCTTGTTTTTATAATTCTCCAGAACCTGCATCGTGCAGATGGGTTGGCGACGAAGAATTTAAATGCATTAAAACACTTGGCGTAAATAAAGTATTCGACGCCTGTATAAGAATAGTAGACAAATTGGAGAAATGACAATGTTCACATATTATATATTGTTGGTTGTAACTATTTTCTTTGTTTTTTTGTCGCAGACGTTTTCACAAACTGGCGTCAAAGATTCAAAAGGAACAGATTTTTGGTTAACATTTTTACCTAATTATCATTCGCCAACGAATACTCCATCAGATTCTTTATACCTTTTTATTGCTTCAGAATTTCCTACAACTGGCACTATAACCTTTAAGAATATTAATGGTAATCAACAACAAGTTCCTTTTCAAATTACCAATGTTTCTGCTATACATCAATTTGCGGTTCATTATTCAAATTATGAGTTAAAAGGCTTTAATCAAGGACAGAATAGATTTTCCACGAATAACCAAGTTGAAAAAGCAGCACCTCAAACATTTCATATAGTTTCTAACGACGAAGTTACCGTATATGGTTTGAATCAAGCTGTAACTACTAGTGATGCATTTTTAGTGTTACCAACAGACGCCCTTGGAAGAGAGTATTTTGTTTTGTCATATCCTTCTGATGGAAAAAGTGGTATTTTTAATATTCTTGATGAATCCCAATCAACACCCTCCGAGTTTGCAATTGTTGCAACCGAAGATAATACCACAGTTCAGATAACACTTAGTACTACTAGGTCCTATGCTACAAATGGAAATGTAATAAATGCTACACTTCAGCAGGGAGAAGCGTTTTTAGTGCAAGCCTATATTGCAAGTAACCGGTTGAATGATGACCTAACAGGCACAAACGTTGTTGCAGATAAGCCAATTGCACTATTTGCAGGTCACCAAAGAGCTACTGTTCCTTTTAGGGGTATTGGAAATTCTCGAGATCACATTTGTGAGCAGATCCCCCCTTACGACACTTGGGGCAATAATGCCTACGTAGTTCCATTTGTCAAAGGTACTGGAGAAACAAATGATGGTGAAGATAGGTTTGTGATTTTATCCGGATCTAACAATAACGTAATTTATAGAAATAACATCCCTGCTTTTACATTAAATACTGGACAGTCCGAAGAATTTGATCTAAAAAACTCAGAAGCAATACGAGGAACTTTTCCTATTTTAGTTGCTACATATAAAAAACAAACTGGTTCAGGTGTTGGCGATCCATTAATGATGTTGATTCCACCTGCTGAACAGTTCTTAAATTCGTATAAATGGATTAATGCTCAAGTAGCAGATGTTTTTGAGGAACAATATACAACGGTTGTTGTCCCAAATGCTACTATACCATCTATATTAATAGATAATCAAATTGTAACGGCAAAATTTACTCCTATTCCGACCACAGATTATAGTTACGTTTCTCTTAAAATGACAGATGGCGTCCATACGATAAAAGCTGATAGAAGAATCGGAATATATGTATATGGTTATGGGAGAACTGATTCGTATGGATATACCGGCGGAATGCAATTGCTAAATCAATTTAAACCAGTTGTTTCTATATTTCCTGAACGAATTGAAGCCGAAACTGGAGATACAGTTTCCATTGGAATAATTGTAGATAGTTTAGATATTTTTTCACCTACATTTTTACAAGCAAACATATCAAAAGTACGAATATTAGCAACAGTTAATGCAACTATTGCAACGCCGAGCAATCCATCTGACAGAGGTGAAATTAGATACGGTAAACATTACTTTGATATCGAAGTGCCAATTTCAATGGATATACAAAAAAAATCAGTTATAAAAATCTTATCATTGATAATTGGTTTAGGCGATGCAGAACAAACAGAAGTTGTTATAGATTCAGTTATATGGCTCACAATTGACAACGAGACTGTTTGGTCTGAAACTAAAACGAATAATGGGTTAATTGTTGTTGCTGATATTTGGAAAGATGAATATGGAACGAGATTAGTTAACCCACAAGAATTAAAAATTGGACTAAAATTAGGAGGTACCTTAGTAACCAACAATCTTAATTTTGAATATAAAAGTGTAAACACATCGTTGCCAACCAAATTAGAAATAATATCCATCCAAGGTAGTATATTATCTGACGAAAGTATGCTTATAACTGCTGTAAATGGGAATGGAACTGTAAATATATCAGATCTTCCAAATGGAAGTTATTATATACGCTTAAGTAACGGTAGCTCGTTTATTGTGCGAGAATTTAAAAAATTACAGTAGAATGTTAGCGTAAATATAGAGCTATTGCGGTAATATCAGAGGCTGAAACTCCAGAAATACGTGAAGCTTGTCCTAAAGAAATTGGTCTGACCTTTTCCAATTTTTCTCTACCTTCAGTAGAAAGTGACTGAATCCTTTTATAGTCAAAAGAAGTCGGAATCTTTTTCATCTCATTCTTTTTGAACAATTCAACATCTTTTTGTTGCCGTTGAATATACCCCTCATAACGAATAGTAATGTCTACTTGTTCTAAAACCTTCACATCATTAGCATAATAATCTATCAATTCGTTAGGATTAGATAGTGAAATAAGTTCACCTAATGAAATAGAATTTCGTTTATTAAGTTGCTCAATTGTTTGAGATTCTTTAAGAATGGATTCTTCTTTAACTTCAAATAATGGGTTAATAGTTTCAGGTCGAATTTTAGTAGATGAACAGTATTGAGACAGAGAGTCAATTTTGTACTTGTATTTTAGAAAAGAATCGAAACGTTGTTCAGAAATTAGTCCAACAGAATGTGCTTTTTTGAGCAAACGCAAATCAGCATTATCTTGGCGAAGCAACAAACGGTATTCAGCTAAAGAAGTAAAGATACGATAAGGTTCATTTGTTGATTTATTGACTAAATCATCAATCAACACCCCAATATAGCCTTCCGAACGATCAATTACAAAATTATTCCCAGGATCTTTAATAGATAAAGCCGCATTCACACCAGCAATTAACCCTTGGCTTGCTGCTTCTTCGTAACCAGAAGTTCCATTGATTTGACCAGCAAAGTAAAGACCTTTGATAGCCTTAGTTTCTAGAGTAAAGTGTAATTGATACGGTAAAAAGAAGTCATATTCTACAGCGTAACCATACTTTAAAAAAGAAGCGTTTTGAAGCCCATTTATAGAGCGTAAAGCCTTTTCTTGAATATGGGTGGGTAAACTTGTGGAAAAACCGTTAACGTAGTAAGAATCGGTAGAAATACCTTCAGGTTCTAAGACAATTTGATGTGAAGGTTTATCAGCAAATCGAGCGATTTTATCTTCTACAGAAGGGCAATATCTGGGTCCAGAACCTTGAATGAGACCAGTAAACATTGGAGATTCGGAAAAGCCTTCTTCCAGTATAGAATGAGTTGTAAGATTTGTTTGCGTTGCATAACAACAAAGTGTATTTTTCACTCGTTTTGTATTCCAGGAAAATGGTATTGGATTTATATCACCTTCTAACGTAGTAACAGAAGAAAAATCTATACTGTCTTTTGAAATTCTAGGAGGAGTACCCGTTTTAAGTCTACCACGAACCAAACCATAGGATTCTAATAAATCAGAAATATGTTTTGCCGAATTTTCACCAACCCTACCACCTTCTATTCCTGTTAAACCAGTAAACATAACTGCATTCAAAAAAGTACCAGAACATAGAATTATCTTTTTAGCAAATATTTCTTCATTTGTTGATGTGAGAATTGAAGAAACTGAGTTATCTTTTACTGTGATTTCAACTACATTTTGCTGAATAATCCTTATATTCTTATTGGATAAAAGTTTGCATTGTGCAAAATAAGGGTATAGATCTTTATCGTTTTGAGATCTCGGTGACCAAACAGCGTGACCTTTAGACGTGTTCAGCATTTTAAATTGTAGACCGCTTTTGTCCGCAATCTGTCCCATAATCCCACCTAGAGCGTCAATTTCTTTCGCCAAATGCCCTTTAGCGGAACCACCAATAGAAGGATTGCACGACAACCTTCCAATTGTTGAGACGTCCATAGAAACCAAACCAACAGTACAGCCCAAAGTAGCAGCCGAAACTGAAGCTTCGATACCTGCGTGCCCACCACCTATTACGATTATATCAAACATTAAAAGTTTTGTAATTGTTTAAAGAAGGAACAAGAGAGAATATTCAGGAACAACGTTCCACGTGGAACAAGAGAGAATATTCAGGAACAACGTTCCACGTGGAACAAGAGAGAATATTCAGGAACAACGTTCCACGTGGAACAAAAGAGAATATTCAGGAACAACGTTCCACGTGGAACAAAAGAGAATATTCAGGAACAACGTTCCACGTGGAACAAAAGAGAATA
>JBDNFX010000330.1:0-4465 GCA_041689575.1 Kapaibacterium sp. (SeqCode) | reverse complement strand
GTGCCTATTGAAACTATGTCTGTTGTTGGTTTTTGGGAGGTTTTAAAACGCTATTCAACCTTAAAAGCAGTTTTAGAACAGGCAAAAAGACTTCTTTCGACACAAGTCTTCGATGCATTCATTCCTATCGATTATCCGGGTTTTAACATTCGTTTGGCTACATTTGCAAAATCAATTGGTACGCCAGTATATTATTATATCGCGCCCCAACTTTGGGCTTGGGGGAAGAATAGAGCAAAAAAATTAGCTGCAGCAGTCGATATTCTATTTGTATTGTTTCCCTTTGAAGTTACGTTCTTTGAACAATATTCAATACAAACTATTTTTGTTGGTCACCCATTATTAGACTATCCTGAATTTTCTGAAGATTCTTTACCCCACAAAGAAAGAAAAAAAGATATTGCGTTGTTTCCAGGAAGCAGAAAACAAGAGATCCAACAACATTTACCCTTGTTAATTGCAACTGCATCCTTACTTCAAAAAGAATTACCCGACCATACTTTTTCTTTTGCACAAGCACCGTCTACTAAGCTCTCAATTGAGAAAGAAATTCAAGATTCTTCAATTAATTTCAATTTTTCTACCAGTCGCAATCTTCAAACTACCAGTTCTATTGGTTTAGTGAAAACAGGGACCACTACTTTAGAATCTTTTCTTTTAGGTTTACCCTATGTAATGTATTATAAAACTTCCTTTGTAAGTTATTCAATAAGCAAAAATCTGATAACATTACCTTATATTGCTCTACCAAATATTATAGTGAACAAAACGATTGTTACTGAACGGATTCAAAGTAAAGCAACGCCAACTATTCTTGCGAACGACGTCTTAACACTATTACATCAAGATTTTGAAGTTTTACATTCTGAACAATTAAAAGTAAAGAAATTACTGTTCAAACAAAACGGAGCTGCTAACAACGTGGCTTCTTTCATAGTTTCTTTGCTCGCTAAAAAGTAAAAAATATGGGGAATTCCTTACTGCTTTCAATATCTCGATTGCTCTTTTCTTTACTTGCCTTGACTTGGAAAATGAAGAGACCCATTCTGGACAATGAGCAAAACATTATTTCATTTTGGCATAGTTCTATGGTTCCTTGTTGGTATTTATTCAAAAACAAAGGTGCAGTCGGGGTAGTGAGTAAAAGTAAAGATGGGGAGATTTTATCAAATTTATTATTCCATTGGGGTTTTCAATTAATTCGTGGATCTTCTTCTTCAGGTGGTTCTGAAGTATTAAAAGAAATGGTTTTAGCCCTATCAAATAAAAAATCAATATTGATAACTCCTGACGGACCGAGAGGACCCAAAGAATCCTTTAAAGTTGGGGCAGTAATAGCATCGCAACGTAGTCAAGTTCCAATTTTACTCGTAAAACCGGCGGTTAGTAGATCATTTACTTTTCAAAAAAGTTGGGATAAATTCAGTATTCCATTACCATTTGTTACTATTCACTTTGAAACAAAAAAAATAGCCCCAATACCTGTTGAAGCTACGAACGATGAAGTTGTTTTATATGCAAAACAGTGCGAGGAATGGTTACAATCTAAAAATTAGTCTATCCATTCTACTACGAAAACATTCGTTTCACGAGTTGGTTTTCGATCAGAATTTCTATTCGATGAGAATGCTAAATATTTTCCATCATAGGAAAACATCGGAAAGGCATCAAAGGTGTTTGAATGAGAAATTTTTTCGAGTGAATTTCCATCTAAATCACACATAAAAATACTAAAGCCTCTACCACCATCTTTTAATGTTTCGTGATTTGAACAAAACAGCACTTTTTTACCGCTTGGATGAAAGAAAGGTGCCCAATTTGCTCCCGGTAAATTTGTAACTTGTTGAACGTTTTTTCCATCAATATCTGCAACAAAAACTTGTAACTCTCTTGGTTGAACAAATCCTTTTTTCAATAGGTCTTTGTATTCTTTGGCTTCAGTTCCTTTTGGTCTGGATGCTCTCCAAACTATTTTTTTTGAGTCTCTCGAAAAGAATGCTCCACCATCGTAGCCAATTGTATTGGTTAACTGTTTTAACTTTTTTGATTTAATTTCATATCGCCATAATTCTAAATCGCCTGAACGAGTTGATGTGAAAATTATATATTTTCCATCTGGCGAAACTGTTGCTTCAGCATCGTAAAATTTACTTGAAATCAACCGTTGAGGTGAATTTCCGTACTTCCCTAATTGATATATATTGAAAGAATTAAAGAGAGGCCAAACATATTTTGATTTATCGGGTGGAGTAAATGTTGGGCAAGCAGCGGAATTTTCGTGTGTTGAAGCATATAATATTGATCCGTCTTCCATAAAAAACGAACACGTTGTTCTCCCTTCGCCACTTGAAGCCATAGTATACCGAATGGTTTCATCAAAAGGGTTTGTAAAGAAAATTTGGTCGCAACCTTTTGATCCTATTTTTGCAAAATCCGATTGAAACACTAACTGTTTATTGTCAAAGCTCCAATATGCTTCAGCATTATTTCCACCAAAAGTAATTTGGCGAATTGACTTAAAGTGTTTTTCACCTTCAAACAACAATGGAGTATCGGAAGAAAATCCGATTAACTCATTTTTAGTTTCTTCTATTTTTTCACTGTTACCACTAAAACTACTTGTTAGAACGGCTACCAAGAGTAAGAGAACAAGTTTGTTTTTTTGATTCATCACCATCTCGTAAAAATTCTACTTCTATAATTTGACCAGGACTATACTCTGCTAAAGCATACGTATAATCATAAACATTAGCAATAGATTTAGTTCCAAATTTTATAAGTACATCACCTTCTTGTAAACCAGCTTTATGAGCAGGACTACCTTCTGAAACACCTGTAATTCTCATTCCTCGAGGGTGATCAGAATAATCTGGTATTGTTCCTACATATACTCTAAAATTTGTTGTTCCTTTTTTTGCAGAGTCTGCTTTGACTACAACATATTCTGGGCGTGTCGGCAATGCCGAAACATAATTTACTACCGATTCTACAAAGGAAACTGTTTTTGATTGACCTTCGTAATTGATTTTATCCCACGTATCTGAAGGTCTATGATAATCGGAATGTAACCCTGTAAAGACAAACAACACTGGGATGTTCTTACTGTTAAAGGACGAGTGGTCGCTCGGTCCCTGCCCAGATGCACCCTTGGACATTTCCAAAGAATAATCCTTAGAAAGTGAATCTACCAAGGTATTCCAAAAGTTAGCAGTACCTACTCCTTGTACTTGCAAGGAGTTATTTGACATTCTACCAATCATATCCATATTTATCATTGCAATAGTATTGTCTAAGGAAACATTAGGTAAAGAACAATATTCTTTCGAACCAATCAATCCCATTTCTTCAGCAGTGAAGGCAATAAACACTACTGTTCGTTCTAAAGGTTTTTTCCCTATTCTCTCAGCAAGCTCTATCAAGCCTGCTGTTCCCGAAGCATTATCGTCTGCTCCGTAATGAATATGTGCTCCTGACCCTCTAAACAATGAAGATTCGTTATGACCTTTTCCTAAATGATCGTAATGTGCTCCAATGACAATTTTCTCATTTTTTTTCAAAGGGTCTGTTCCTTCAACTACACCAACAACATTAGGCACTTCTGCCAAAACATCGCTTATTGATACATTGAGAGAAATTTCAGATTTAAGCAAGAATGAATTTGGTTCAGTATTTGAAGAAAGTTGTTTTTCTAAATCTTCAATTTTTTTGTTACTTGATTCTAAAAGCTCATTTGATGTTTTTCTTGAAATATGAATTACAGGTATTTGTTCTTTTCCAGTTCGTTCAATAGTTATTGATTGAAGGACATCTTCGAGTGAATCCAATTGTTGTTCAGAATTTACTACCAAAACGGCACTTGCACCTTTTTCACGAGCTTTTATAACTTTGTATCTCAGTGAACTATATTTTGAATTTTGACTATGTGGATTTTCTGGATCGGGTACACCTCGTAAGAAAAGTACCGTTTTTCCCTTTACATCAACATTCCCATAGTCGTTGTACTGTATGTCTTTTCCAATAAGTCCATATCCCACAAAAACTATAGGGTTAGCAGAAACACTTCCGTTGGCTGAAAACCCAAATGGTATGAAATCTTTGTTAACAGAAAATTCTTTTTTGGTTGTTTTTAATGAAGTATTTGATCCAATTTTTACACTTACCGGCAATGAGAACTTTTGCAAATAGTCCTTTGGTTTGAATGGTTTTAATCCAAACTTTTCAAAGTGATATGCTATATACTCTGCTGCTATATTTCCACCGTTTGTACCGGGCAAACGCCCTTCTAAAGAATCAGAAGCAAGTAATTGAACATAGGTTTTCAACCGAGATTCTACCGATGTATCTGGTTTGTATTGTGCTTGTGTTTCTAAAAAAGTGAAAACGGCGAGAAGTATACTTAGAAATAGGGTAAGGATTCGTTTCATTTTTGTTTGCAGTCAAAATATATTTTTACAGGATTCTTTGT
>JBDNFX010000329.1:0-3317 GCA_041689575.1 Kapaibacterium sp. (SeqCode) | reverse complement strand
GTTCAATAGTTTGGACTTCTTTAATACTTTTTGCTGTCGTTACATTTAACCAATACTCAGCATCTGAACAAGTGGTGATAATTTCTTCTTTAGAAAGAGGAATACTTTGATTTTGAGTTGTTTTAGCAAAAGGGTAATTGAATCCTGCGTCGAACAACAATCTCCCAAAATATCCATTACCACTAGGTACATACCATTGATCATTAAATGATAATCCAATCATTACTTTTGGTTTAAAAGATTTGTGAGAGACTGATTTTTTTATATTTTCGTACCCTTTAAAAACAAGGTTTGCATACGAAAAAGCTACACTCTTTTTATTGAAGATTATGGAAAATGCTTTTATCCATTCCATTCTACCTAAAGGATGTGTTTCTAACCAATCTGGAATTTGAATAACAATTATTCCATTTGATTCTATTTTTTGAATAGTGGGCAAAATATTATTCCCTGGCATATATGATAAGAATACAATTGTTGGTTTTAACTTTAAAATTAATTCCAAATCTAAACCTTCTGGAGTCTGTACGTCTTTGATTTCATTTGCTTCTATTTTTTTGAATAAAGTAGAATCATAGACTATGTTTTTATTCTGAATTCCAACTATAGATTCTTTAACATCAAGTACATTTAGAAAACCTATAAATGTAGTTGAACCAATAATTACTGAAGGATTTACTGTATGTAAATAAATAGTATCATTTCTTTTTACGCTATTTTTTCGGATCGTGTCAATGATTATTGTAACTTTTTTGTTCGTTGGATAGGTAATTTCTAATGTATTATTAGTAGTATCAACAGTAAAATAGGCACTATACGAAACTAGGTTACTTTTAATCAAAATGTTTTGTAAGTTTTCTTTTCTTTTAACACAAGAGGTCGTTTCAAGTATAAACAGAATTGGTATTATTATGGTAACAAGCAATTTTTTAGAAGATATTTTCATACTAATTTAAAGATATTATCGTCAACGAAACTAAATTATGCTATCAATACATTAGGTTCATTATGTTTAAAACTATTTGGATTTCAGTTGTTGTTTCTTTTTTATTCTTGAATTTATCACATTCTTTTGCTCAAACAACTTTAGAATATAAAGTAAATAAAGGCGAGTCTTATGATTATGATATGTCCGCAATAATCAATCAAACCTTTACTCAAATGGGTCAAGAAATGAAAATCGATATGAAATTAACATCAGATTTGAATCTTTCCGTTACAAATGTAGCGAAAAATATTACCCTTGAAATGGTTTATAGAAAATCAATGCTATCAATGTCTGGTATGGAAACAATGGGAGTAGCTGACACAACTATGGATGCAAGTGAACAATTAGCTTTTAAACAGGAATATGTTTTTACTAAAAGTGGTGAAATGGTATCTCATAAAGTGATTGAAGATCCTAAAGTTGTATTAGACGATCAAACAAAAATGATGAAACAACAATTGACTTCTCAATTAAAACAAAGTACTGACTTTATCATTTTAAAATATCCTTCTAAAAACCTAAAAGTTGGTGATAGTTGGAAAACTACAGACACAATAGAAGTTAGTGGAATTAAGACATTAAGAAATTTTACTCATACTTATGTTAGTACAAAAAGTCTGAACGGAATAAATCTTGCCGAATTAAATTCTAAAAGTACTTCTATTTCTATTAATGGAACCGTTAATCAGATGGGTATGGAAATGGATGTTAGAGGCGGAATGAACGTTGAAGGTACTTCTTTGGTTAACTCAATGACGGGTATGTTAGTATCATTAGATATGAACGTAACATCAGATCTAACAATGTCTATGTCCTCTCCAATGGAAATGACAATTCCAATTGAATTAAAAATGATTACAACTATTAAAAAGAAATAATAAGTTCTTCGAAGAATAATAAAGGGAGCAGAAATGCTCCCATCTTTTTTTAAGTATACAGTAAAACCATATCATAGAATGTATATCATTTTCACAATTCTTTTATCCGTTCTAATTTCTCCATTAGTACTATTCTCTCAAATTGAACTAAACTTAAACGAAGATTCTGGTCCAATTACTGAAAAGAAAATTTGCTATTCGTACTCTTTTTCGAAAGGAGATACCTTAGAATATTTAGTATATGCCTTTGATTCTATAACATTTCCAGAACAAGCAGACGTGCTGAAAGCAAGGAAAGAAAATTTTCAGATTATATGTGATTCTGTTTCAAGTACAGGCAATTTCTTTCTAAGACATACATTACTTTCTGTTGAAATCTTTGAAACAACCAAAGGAACAGGTACTTTAACTACCACTAAACACCCTTGGATTGGTAAAGATGCCACGATTGAAATTGATTCCTTAGGGAAACGCTATTCTTGGAAATTAGGAGATAGTTCTAAGGCTGTGATGTCACCCGGTGGAGCATTTCAATCAGTACTGTTTTTTCCAATAAAAGATCATTGTGTTCGAGAAAATTCCTCTTGGTTGGTAGAAGCGGAAGATTATTATCCTGAAAATGGACTTCCAGTTTCAAATTGTAATTATGCTTCTCTGTTTCGAACTTTACCAGAAATAGATACATTAGGATTTAAATGTAACCGACTACAATATGCAAAAACTGGTAAGTCCAGTGTAGAATTACGTCAAATTGGAACTAAAACTTCCATATTTGTTGTTTCTAATTCCTTTGGTAAACTTGCCATTAGTAAAAGCTTGAAAGTACCAATACATTTTTTTTCAACGATTGAACAAAAACTACAAATCATAAATGATACAAATCCAAACACAATTATAACTGGAAAACACCATATAACCAGCAATGTTTCTTTAGTTCGGTTAAACCAAATGCACCGAAAAACTGTCCAATAGTTATTCTAATACTTTTCCAATTTTCTTACTCTTCCATGACATTCAAAAGTTTTTTTCTTTTAATACTATTGTTATTATGTACATTTTCAATTGGAATATCCCAAGAAGATGGAGTAGTAACAGTTTTTAGTTTAGATCAGTGTTTACAAATTGCAGACAAACAAAATTTTACCAATTTATTACAAGAAGCCAGGGTAGAAGTTGCAAATGCCAATCTTTTAGCAGCATTTGGTTCTTATTTACCGAGTGTAAATGTAAACACTGGTTACAATAGGCGTTTAAACGTAGATGGTGGTCAAGCAATTAACGTAGGGGGACAAGTACTTCGTGGTTTTGCTCCACCTGCAAATTCTTATTCAATGTCAGCAATTGCCAATTATACTATTTTTGATGGTTTTAATAGGGAATCTAATTATTCGAATTCGAAATTAAATGTTGATGTAACTAAAACTTCATTAGAACAAACAAGATTACAAACT
>JBDNFX010000328.1:0-3204 GCA_041689575.1 Kapaibacterium sp. (SeqCode) | reverse complement strand
TGGACCACTATGAATTCCAATTCGAAATTGAAATGTAGTTTCTACAGATTCCAATATAGAAAGAGCATAACGAATAATTCTACAACTATGATGTTCTAAATTGGGATTTTCATAACCTACAGCCATATAAGCATCACCAATGGTCTTAACTTTTTCGATTGAATGTACTTTTGCTAGCCTATCTAATTGTGAAAATGTATCATTCAATTCAGAAACTAAGGTCGTTGCTTCCTTCGTTTTTGCAATAGAAGTAAAACCAACTATATCGATAAAAACAACTGATAACGAAGGAATATAGTCAGCAATTGGGTTTTCACCTGAAATGAGCCGTGTAGCAACATTTTCAGGTAAAATTTTAAAAAGCAATTCTTTTGTTGCTTTTAAAGACGTTTGTACAATGAGCGATTTTTTTTCTAATTCTGCTAAAGTAGATTCTAATTCAAATTGTTCTGCTGTAATTTTCGATTCATTTAACTGTTGTTCTTTGCTTAACTGTAAGTACTCTTTATAGAATTTAACAGAAGCTATGTGGTCATTTTTTTGTTCACAGTATTCTGCCAAAAGAATACATGCATCTGCTTGAAGTTCTATAATATCTAATTCTATTGCAATATCATACGCTTTTTGAGCGTAGTAACCGTAATCGTGATCATTCGTTGGAATTTGCTTATTCTCTTTAAGCACGGTTTGAATATTTTTAGCAATATTTAAATAAATATTGCCTTGTTGTGAACGAAATTCTTTGCTATTCGTAAGTGATAAAATTTCAAAATATTTTTCAAAAGCTTCTTCAAAAGCGCCCTGACTATAATAAGTATTTGCGATGGAGCTCATAGTTTCAATTTCCCCAACTTGATTATTGATACTTTTAAAGAGTTCAAGACTTTTCTTTGCGTAGTCTAAGCAAAGAACGTAATCTTTTTTAATTCGAGTCAAAATACTTAACTGTTGGTAACAAGCAGCAATAGTATCTATTTGTTGAATTTGTTCAGCAATCACTAACGCTTTTAATAACGTTTCTTCTGCAGCATCATAAAGTTCTAAAGTTTGATATAAAATACCAAGATTCAAATATGTTCTTGATCTATTTTCTAATTCATCTGCGGCTTCTAATTTTCGGATTGCAATTTTAAAGTAGTCAATTGCACTTTTATAATTACCTAAATACCGTTGTAAATTTCCTATATTATTACAAACTAAAGCTACGAAGTAATCATTTTCCAAGACTTCGAAAATTTCTAATGCAGTTGTATAATGTAAAAATGCTTTTTGGTATTGTTGTTGAACCCAATGTTTAATTCCAACGATATTGAAAAATCTTCCTTGTTGAAGTCGGAAGTCTTTGTTGGAAAATCCATTTGTATGTTTAGAAAAAAGAGAATATAAATTTTGCAATATTTCTTCAGTTTTACTACTATTATTTTTATTAAGACAGTCAAAAGCACTATCGTTTAGATCTTTTAATTCTTTTGCAAGTTCAAAATAATCAATTGTCTCGACCTTGGAAGGAAATGACAAATTAGAATCGAAAGGATCTAAAGTTGTATTCATTCTATAAACTGTTATTTTAAACTTGTTTTATATTCATTATTTGGTACAGAATATTCTAAATAGATTTCCACCCTTCTATTTTTACTATTCGACACATTTCCATTCACTTCAACAGGAAAATCACACCCATTACCAGTATTTTCTATTAAACATTTACTTGAAAGTAGTTCTTGAAAAGTTGTTGCAACTGCGGTTGCTCTTTTTACGGACAATTGTTTGTTATATCTATTATTTCCTTTTTCATCTGTATGACCAATTACTTTGAAACGGAGGAAATTACTATTCAACATCGAACTATCAATAAATCCTTGAACATATTCAGCTAATTTGCTCAAATCTTTAATTTGGTTTGAGATTAAAGAATCGCTATTATTTTCAAAATACAACGCTAAAATAATACATCGAAATGATTCTTGTGGCGAAAAAGAAAATGAAATTAGTTCTTTTTGAGTATAAAATTCTGAACTAAGTTTAAATGAATCTACTCTTTTATTGTTTACAATTAAGGTTAATGGCGATTGAATCTTGAACGGGAATATAGTCTTAAAACTCCCCGTTGGAGAAATATGTATATACTTTTCAACCAATTCACTGTTTACCGTGAATTGTACCTTTGATGTAAAATTAGATTTGTTTTTAAAGGGAATAAAAATTGTCTTAGAAGCATTTTCAATATTCTTTAATTGTTCTAAGTATTGATTTTTATGCACACGTTCAATTTCTTTAAAATCAATTCCTCTTACAAGCCCTGAATGTATTGAAAATGGGTTCGGTCTAAGTGAGTAGGGTATTTCAGCTACATAAATGCCGGGACGTAATGAGTGTAAGTCATTCGAAACGAAATAAATACTATCATTTTTAAGTGTTAATGAAAAACTCGATTCATCCCCAAATGAGTTTATTGTTGGACCTAAGTTTTCAGGTTTTGACCAATTTGTCCATGTCTCATCAAGCCTCTTCGTCATAAATAAATCTAACTTACCATAACCACCTAATCCAGAAGAGGCAAAATACAGAGTCTTTAAATCATTCGACAAAAATGGTGAAGTTTCTATGTCTGGAGTGTTTACATTTGGACCTAAAGATGTAGGTTCTGACCAAATCTGTTCGTTTTCATTCCAATGAGACACATACAGATCTAAAAGCCCTTTTGAATCGTTGTTCTGAATAGAAAGTAATAAGTGTTTAGAGTCGCAACTAATTTGAGCAGAATAATTCGCAGAATTGTTATAAAAATTCTTAATCTTTAATGGTGTAATATTTTCACTTAGTTTGTCATCGACAATATCGACAATTGAAAACCCTTGATTTTTATTTCCTAAAGAATCGTATTCTCCATAAACCAAGGCCTTTGTACCATCTGCAAAAATTGACAACAAAGCATCACTTGCTTTTGAGTTTAAAGGTTGCTTAATGTGAACTGGAGTACACCAATGCCCTAACTCATTCTTATCTGAATACCAAATATCATCAGAATCATAAATTCCTCCAACATCTTCTGGGTGTTCTTTCCTGTCGAAATACAACCTTGTACCCGATGGTGAAATTACCGGTAATATTGTTGGCTGATAAGCATTTATTGTTTCAGTTAACCTTTTTTTTGTAGTTAATGTGTCACTAGAATACAAACTTATTCCTTGAAAAGCCAAGAAG
>JBDNFX010000327.1:0-1404 GCA_041689575.1 Kapaibacterium sp. (SeqCode) | reverse complement strand
GTAAATTCTGTATTTACTGAAGCAATTTTATCTAAAAGTTTTAAATCTGAAGCCTTTTTAAAGGGATAAAATGCTTGACAAGTAGTTTTTACACTATCAATACCTACTATTATAAATACTGTATTTGAACAAGTATATTGTATTTGTGTTGGTATAATATCATTTTTCGGTTTAGGTTTAAACAAATCAGAATCGTCAACGAATGTTAATGTTCTTTCTTCTTTAAACCAAGGTAAAGGTTTTGGAGCAAAGAAATTGTATAATGCTCCTAATGCTGCACTCAAAAGTAAAATAATAATGACGTCACGAATGAATTTCATAAGGGTCTATAGTAATGTAGAATATGCTAAATTAATCAAAACTGTCTTTTGTTCAGCAATTTTTTGGTCAGAGACAGACAAATGCTGTACTCTATCGGGGTGATTTGTGAGCAAAAGCCGTTTGTAAGCAGATTTTATCTGATCAATTGTTGGCTTTTCGAATTGAATATTTAAAATAGATAAGGCTTCTTTGCGAGTTAAATTATTAGGCTTTTTAACCCCTTCCTTGGTTTTCGATTGTTCTTTTTGATATTGATGATTCGATTTATTTGCTTTCAAGGAATTAATTTGTTGAGCCAATGGATCGTTTTCGATTGAACGGCTGTTTTTTTTGGTTTGATTCATTGTTTTTGGTATTCTTTGAGTTATTTCTTGTTGTTTATTTTTATGTAAGTGAGACGAAACAATTTTAATTACTCTGTTTAATATTCCCATTTTTTTCTTCTTACTGCTTTTGACGATATTTCTATATGAAAATTACACCTTCTTCAATTTTATTAGAGTTTTTTATTCTACTTTTAGTGTATCTGGCAGTATTAACTGTAATTCTACAGCCAATATACATTAATTCAGGTATTATTGTATATCCATTAGATGATGTTTACATTCATTTAAAAATTGCATCGAATGTTTTTATGAATGGTATTTGGGGTATTGATTCTTCCGTTCCAATTTCTGCTTCAACTTCACCTTTCTATACTTTGCTACTATCTACTTTTTTCATATCTACTGAAAATGCAATTTTTGCACCACTTATTCTAAATATAATTGCTTCTATCATTATTATTTATCAAATTGTAATTCTAACAAATGTAACAAAACTAACTAGGTTTTATAAACTTTGTATTGGAATTACTTTTATTCTTGTAATTCCACTCCCTTCACTTACTGTTTTAGGAATGGAGCATTTAATCCATTGTATGTTAGTTTTGTCTATTATACTGTTTTTTCGGAAAGAGTCTCGATCGAAAGTGGTTCTTTTCATTCTTTTTGCGTTAGCACTTTTTATCAGATTAGAAACAGTATTCTTAGTATTAGGAGTAGGCATTTGGTGTATCTTTGAAAAAAAATGGAATACTCTTTT
>JBDNFX010000326.1:0-13026 GCA_041689575.1 Kapaibacterium sp. (SeqCode) | reverse complement strand
TTGGTTTCCATTAATTTTATATGTTGCTAGCATATAACCTTCGTTAGAAATAGCGTAAAGTTCAGGCTCACCACCACTGTCGTTATGGGTCCAAAGTACACCTTCAGAATTTCTGCTTGCAACTAATCCACTTGCTTCATTAATTATTGAACTTTCAATTTGGCCAAGATTTTTCCTTGGTTTGATATGAGGAGCAATCGTAAAGTAACGGGCAGAATTGTTAGACAGATTGTTTTCTTCAATCAATTCCTCATCATCTTCAGATTCTTCAAAGAAATCAGTATCCTTTGATTCTTTTTTTTGTTTTGAAACTGATGGTGTAGAAGGAACTTCTTCCTCTTCGAATTCAATGGTATCGGAATCATCATCTACTTCTATTTCCACTTCTTCGTATTCAGAAGAATCGGAATCGTCATCTACTTCGACTTCAATTTCTATCTCTTCATAATCAGAAGAATCAATATCTTCTTCGAATTCTTCATCGTCTTCATCTTCTAAAAAAGTGGATTTGTTTTCAAATCCTATCTTCGAATTTGAGTATTGAACAGATTGAAAAGTGTGTTTCTGTTTGTTTTGAACAAACGCAGTTCCATCGCTTGTTGAACAAAGAACAAGTGTTAGAATGAGAAAGATTACAACCAGATTAAGGTTCTTCATGAACAATTATTAGAGAGTAGCAGAATGTTTCGATAATTTAGTTTTTAAGCACATACGGTGCCAAATATTTTCCAGTAATAGATTCTTGAGTCGTTGCTATAGTTTCAGGAGTTCCTGTAGCAATTATATGTCCGCCATTAATACCACCGAAAGGACCCATATCAACTATCCAATCAGCTGATTTTATTACGTCCAGATTATGTTCTACAACAACTACACTATTGCCTTTTTCTACTAATTTATTTAGTAACTTAAGCAAAATATTTATATCTTCAAAATGCAACCCTGTTGTTGGCTCATCTAATAGATACAATGTGTTGCCTGTAGACACTTTCGACAGTTCGGTTGCTAACTTTACACGTTGTGCTTCTCCACCTGAAAGTGTGGGTGCTTGTTGCCCTAAACGAATGTAAGAAAGACCGACTTCAAAGAGTGCTGAAATCTTTTTGAAAATACGTGGAATATCTTTAAAATAGTCCATTGCTTCTTCTACAGTCATTTCTAAAACATTAGCAATTGATTTTCCTTTGTAAAGAACTTGCATAGTTTCTTCGTTGTAGCGTTTTCCGTTGCAGGTTTCACAAGTTACATATACTGCTGGCAAGTAACTCATTTCAATTTTTTTGATTCCATCACCCTTGCAATCTTCACAACGTCCACCAGCGACATTAAACGAAAACCTACCCGATTTATAACCTCGAATTTTAGCTTCAGGAAGTAAGGTAAAGAAATCACGAATGATTGTAAATAATCCGGTATATGTTGCAGGATTAGAACGAGGTGTGCGCCCAATAGGAGTTTGATCAATTTCTATTACTTTATCAATAGCAGTTAAGTTGTCAATGCGTGTGTAAGGAAGTGGAATTGCCTGTGAATTATGAAATTGACGGGCTAAAATGGGATAGAGAGTATCGTTGATTAGACTCGATTTTCCTGATCCACTCATTCCTGTTATACAAACAAATGTTCCTAATGGTATTTCTAAAGTAACATTTTGCAAATTGTTCCCTGTTGCTCCCACCAAAGATATCGATTTACCATTCCCAATTCTACGTTCTAAAGGAGTTTCAATATCTTTTTCAAAAGAAAGATATTTGGTCGTTAGAGAATTTGTATATTTTTCAGGCGAAGCAAGTACTTTTGATGTTACATCGGAAACTAAAATTTCTCCTCCATGAATTCCAGCTCCTGGTCCAATATCTATTAGATAATCAGATTCCTTTATCATATCTCTATCGTGTTCAACAACTATGACTGTGTTGCCAAGGTTCTTTAAATCTTTAAGCGTTTGAATAAGTTTAAAGTTATCGTGTTGATGCAAGCCAATACTTGGTTCGTCGAGAATATAAGTAACTCCTACCAACCCAGTTCCAATTTGAGAAGCTAACCGAATTCGTTGCGATTCACCACCGGACAAAGTATAGGCAGCACGATGTAAGTTAAGATAATCAAGACCAACATTAAGTAGGAACCCTAACCGTTGTGATATCTCATACAAAATAGGTTGAAAAATCTTTTCTTTGTTTTCTGGAAGTATTGCGTATAAATCGTCGATGCGTTTTTTACAATCTATAATCGAAAGTGAAGCGATACGGTAAATAGATTCTGAATCTATTTTGACAGCTAAATTATCTAATTTCAAACGCCCACCATCACAAGTAGGACAAGTGTCTGAAACCATCATTTGTTCCATTGTCCCTCGTTCTGCAGAATAAGCTTCTTTGTACTTTTCTGTTAACAGAGGAACAATTCCTTCGAAATTATTAGAATATTCTACGGTTGTTTTTGATGATATTTTAATCGAAGAACGAACAGTTTCTTTAATTCCGAAAAATAGAGCATTTAGTTGTTCTTCTGTAAATTCATCTAAATTGGTAGTTGCCGTTAACTTTATTGCTTTTAAATAATCTTCAACCTTGCGTTTAACAGAAGTAGCAAAACTCATTGTCAAAAGTGGGATTGCTCCTTTTCGTAAGGATTTATTCATTTGAAGAATTAAAGAATCCTTCGTAAACCGTTTCGCATCACCCATACCATCACAGGTTTGGCAAGCACCATAGGGTGAGTTAAACGAAAACATATTCGGAGACAATGGCTCATACGACGAACTACAAGAAGGGCAAGAATAAGCAGTAGAAAACAATTGTTCAGTAACTTTTCCAATTGAAGGATCAATGATACAAATCATCAACTGTTCGCCCTGTTGAAGTGCCATTTCAACTGATTGACTAAGTCGAAACTGTTGGGATTGTTGAATAGAAAGTCTATCGATTACTAATTCAATATCATGAATTTTGTAGCGGTCTACTTTTTGCCCAATATAGAGTTCCTGAATTTCACCATCAATTCTAACCTTAGTATATCCCAGCTTTGTATATTGTTCGAACAATTCTCGGTAATGACCCTTTTTGCCACGAATTAATGGGGCTAAAATGGTGATTTTAGTACCTTCTTCTAACTCTAGTAACTCATCAACCATTTGTTGAGCAGATTTTGACTGAACAGGAATATCACAATTTACACAATACTGCGTTCCCATTTTTGCATACAAAAGTCTTAAATAGTCATAAATTTCAGTTACTGTGCCAACAGTAGATCTCGATGAACGCCCAACGGATTTTTGTTCTATAGAAATAGCAGGTGAAAGACCAGTGATTCTATCAGCATCTGGTTTTTTCATAACCCCTAAAAATTGTCTTGCATACGGAGAAAGGCATTCTACATATCGGCGTTGACCTTCAGCATAAATAGTATCAAAAGCTAGAGAAGACTTCCCAGAACCAGACAACCCACTTATAACTACAAGAGAATCTCTTGGAATTTTAAGTGAAATATTCTTTAGATTATGTTCTTTAGCACCCTCGATGACAATTTCATCTAATTCTGCTTTGGACGGATCGTATTCTGTTTCTATCATAGTTTTGAAAGACACTGTTCTTGGATTATTTCTACAATTCGTAATGCTTCTGCGGCATCAAATGCCGTAACTGCAATCGGTTTCTTTCCTTCTATTGCTTGAATAAAAGAAATGTGCTCTTGTTCAATTGCGTTCGTTGGAATAACCGTTGGTTTTTCGTAAACTATGTTTTTTTTGACCAGACCAGCCTCAATTGTCCCCAACATCGTTGCTTGTTGAGAAGGTTGAACAGCTGCGTCGGTTATGCGAAAAATTTCTAATTCAGACTTCGCAAAATCTAATGAAAAATAAGTGTTTTCTTGAAACATTCTAATTTTTCTCATTGCTTGAACTGAAAGTCTCGAAGCCGTCAAATTTGCGACGCATCCATTGTCGAATGTTAATCTAGCATTTGCTATATCTACAGTGGGAGTAATGACACCAACTCCATTTGCATCAACATTTACAACAGTACCTCCAACCAACCAAAGTACTATATCAATATCGTGTATCATTAAATCGTGAACAACGGATACATCAATTGCACGAGGTTTAAACTGACTTAACCTATGAGCTTCTATAAATTTTGGTTTAATGGAATACGAAGATAATGCTACCATTGCAGGATTAAAACGTTCTACGTGACCTATTTGCAACGATACAGAATGTATTTCTGCTAAGGTTATTAATTCTTGAGCTTGTATATAAGTTTCTGTAATAGGCTTTTCTATAAAACAATGTTTCCCTTGAAGTATACATTGTTTTGCAATTTCGTAATGTGAATTTGTTGAACTCGCAATTGTAACAGCATCTACAGAATCGAGAAGACTACTTATTGATTCAAAAGCGGTACAAGAATATTGATTTGCTATTTCTGTAGCTCTCGAAAAATCAACATCATATAGGCCAATTAATTTTGCAACCGAAGACTGTTGCCAAAGTTTTGTATGAATTGCTCCTAAATGACCAATGCCGATAACGCCTACTCGAACCATTCAATTATCTCTGTTTGTTATTGAATTCTACGGTATTTTACTATAGTTATTTAATGACGATTCTATTACTAAATAAAGATATTTTACAAAGAAAAAGTTTACGTTTCTATGTAAAGTTAATTGTAACTTAATCTTCAAAATTTTAAAAATCATTTTGAATTCATAATAAAGTATTGTATATTACCTTTTTATAACACTTTATAAATTTAATAAAATGAAAAAATTACTCTTACTTTCTAGTATTGCACTAGCAAGTGTTTGGTTTTCTGGATGTTCTGAAAATGATGTAACACCAGATCCAACACCAACAACAAGCTATTTTCCTACGAATACCAATTCTTCTTATGTGATAAAAGTTGATTGGTTCAAACCAGACCAGTCTGTAGACTTTTCTTACCAAGATTCAATTGTTTAAGGTACAAAATTTAATTTTATGGGTAAAGAAGCAGTTCGAGCATTTCGCTGGGGTACTAACGCATCTTCGGGTCAGAAAATGGTTTTTGATTCTATTCCACAATCAAATGAAGGAAACGCAGCTTGGTATTATCACTCTCCGGTATCATTTCAAGGGCTTTCAACCTATACAATTCCAGCTTTATGGTGTAAACTTGGAGATTTTTCTACTTCTTCTAGTAATTCTTGGGTAGTTTATAACGACACAATACCATCAATTCCAGTGTCTTTATCAGGACAAACTCTTCAGGCGACAAACGTTGGTGTAAACCAAACCATAACGAAAACTTCAGATACTACTATTCAATACAAAGGTGCAAGCGTCGTTGTGAAAAGAACAATTATCCGTTCAACGATTACTGCTACTCTTATGGGACAAAATATACCTCCAATTGTAGTCGAAGAATATGCTGGTTTTGCTCAAAATATTGGTAGAATTCTGTTTTCACGAGATTCTAAAACAATCGACTTAAATGTAGCTACAGCTCCAATTGCTGGATTTAGATACACATTGCAAAATCATACTATTGTAAACTAAAAATAAAGTATTTTATTGAATTGTTTCAAAATTAGCTGATTCAGATATTCTGAGTCAGCTTTTTTTATGAGCAAACTTTATTATTCTTCTGTCCTTTTTGCTGGAGAAAGAGGGGTGTCGAAAGTAGGTGAATTTGGTAGTGTATACGAAAGACCAAGTGAGCATTGTAATGAAATAGGAAGCCAACTGTTTTGCGAACGAAGAGGATTCGAATGTACCTGAAATTCCAAACGTTGCAGCAACTCAATACTTCTTGTTAACAAAACAGAGTTGGATATACCACACTGAGTTCTGAAGAAAAATGCTCTTGGATCAGGAAAAGAACCCTCTGCAAGAATAATACTTCTTTTAGGATTTCCGTTTTCTACAAACGTTGCATTTCTTGGCGTTAAAATCGACTCTTTCTGTTGAAAGTAAGTTTGTATTGGTAGTAGACCAGAAAAGCCAACAAACACCTTTGTTTGGCTTTTGGGGAATATGGTAGGGAGCAGATAAAGTAACTCAAAAGAAACTTCGACAGTTCGAAACTGCAATTGAAAATCTGACTGAATTGAAAGTGTTGTTACTTTATTCAATGTAGAATCCCAAATGGGCAATTTTGTTACTGCATCAAATGTAAATTGTTTTACACTCATACCTAATGACGCGGCTACAGAAAAGTTTGACCTTTTTAATCCTGAACGTGGATTTTCAACAATGGTTCTTTCAAATGTTGCTACAACTTCATAGCCTTTTTGAAAAGTTGGAAGATATTCTGAACAAACAAAACTCCCTGGTAATTCCGGTGCAGAACCGAGCGAATACGTAGGTCCAATGGAACCACGAATATGTAGATTATATAAGGGTTCATAAATTTGAGAAAACATTTGAGAAGAAACGAGAAAAAAAATCGTCAGACTAAGGAGTACTCTCATCAATTACTCCTAATAATTCTAAGTCTACTTCCCTTTTGGTAACATTCACATGAATTAGTCGAACACGTAACTTAGTACCAATACTAAAAACTTTTCGAGAATCCTTACCAATTAAGCGGTAATTCCGTTCGTCAAAAATATAGTAATCTCCCCGTAAATCACGAACGTGAATCATTCCTTCTACAAATAACGAATCCAAAAGTATAAACAATCCAAAGGCGACGACACCTGTAACTACACCTTCAAATTCTTTTCCTTTGTGTTCATAGGCAAGTAGCACTTGAGCAGTTTTTATAGAAGAACGTTCTGCATCTACAGACTGTCGTTCCATTAATGAACAGTGATCAGAAGCAAAATGGACTAACTTTTTTAATTGTTGTAATCTTGGTTTTGTGGGCAAACCTTGTTGATATTCTTTAATTCTCCTATGAACAACTAAATCTGGATAGCGTCGAATTGGAGATGTGAAATGAGAATATTCATCAAAACCTAAACCATAATGGCCTGTGGAAAATTCTGAATAAACTGCCTTTGCCTGTGCTCGAAGTAAGATTTGATGAAACAACCTTTTTTGTTCATAGGTTTCAGTCAATTTAATAACAGCATTGATTTCTTTCGAACTAGAAGGTCTTTTGGGTATAGAAATTCCAAAGGCTCTTATAAATGAAACTGCTTTGTCTAACTTTTCTTTATCCGGTTCATCATGAACCCTATACATATACGGCAATGTCCCTTTTACCCCAAATTCTTTTGAACGATCGTTACAAAAAATTGCCACTGCTTTATTTGCCGACAGCATACATTCTTCCACTAATTTAGTAGACGCAGTTCCACTTTTAGGAACAACTTCTATAGGGTAACCATCGGAATCCAATACAAATTTTAACTCTGTAGACTCAAAATCAATTCCTCCAGTTTTGTATCTGTTTTTACGTAATATTTTAGATAACTCCAACAACTGTAAAATGAAATCAGAATTTTCACCATTTTTATCATCTATGATTTTTTGAACTTCTGCATAAGTATATCTTCGTTTAGAATTGATAACGGTTTCAGCAATTCTATACGACTTCATATCACCTGAAGCCGAAAATACCATAAAAACTGAAAAGGCCAGTCGATCTTGATTTGGAACCAACGAACAAACATTATTCGAAAGAATTTCTGGAAGCATAGGAACTACACCGTCTACTAAATAAGTGCTATTTCCACGTTGTAATGCTTCTTCATCCAAATCGCTATTTTCTTCAACATACGCAGACACATCTGCAATGTGAACGCCTAACTCAACTTCATTATTTTCTAAAGTCTTAAGAGAAAGTGCATCATCGAAATCTTTTGCATCATCAGGATCTATAGTTATTATCAACTCTTTCCGTAAATCAATTCTTCGTAAAAGTTCATCTTTGATTGATTTCTTTGCAGCTAATTCTGCTTGCGATTGTACTGAAGCCGAAAACTCTGGAGAAAGACCATATTCTCTACGGACTTTTGCAAATTCTACTGATGGAGAAAAAGTAGTTCTTCTAGATACACTTGTTACCTGAGCTTGAGGGTTTTCTCCTTGTTTCCATTGTAAAAAGACAGCTGTTACTGTTTCACCTTCTTTGGCTCCATTACGAAAAGACTCTAATACAAGAAAATCATAATAAAACTCAAAATTTTCTGGAACGAAATAATAGTTTTCACCATCATATTCTATAGTCCCAACCATTGGTTCTATATTTCTATAGAGAACAGAAATAATCTCACCAAACACTTTTTTCTCATTCAATGTTTTATGAGGTTTTACCAAAATTGATACGGTGTCTCCGTGAAGAGCCATCTGTAAATCGTCATCTTTTACAAGTATAGATTCATACAAACTGGAATTTGTAATCGAAACAATTCCACGTTCGAACCCTACAATTTGTAATATCCCTTCTAACTCCGTTGGTTTGCCAATGGGAATAAAGTAGGTTTTTTTCTCTTTTACAACTATTTGTTCGTTTATTAAAGATTGTAAAACATTCGACAGTTCAACAAAAGCGGTAGTATCTTCAACTAAAACTAAATCTTTCGCAATTTGATCGAATGTTACAGGTTCAGTGCAACGTTCAAGAAAACGACGGACTTTTTTCAATAACTCTTTTTTGGTAATATTCATTCGTACATCAACGGTTTGTAAGGGTAAGAATTTGATTCTTGAATACTCAAAGATATAAAAAAAGGGCTGATGTAATTCCATCAACCCTTTTTCTTAATTTCTTTTAAAAGCTTTTTCTTCAGCATCTATTATCGTTCGAACTTTTTCAGCTTGATCTGACTTTTTCAATAATGTATAGGCTTGGGTTAATTGCAATCCAAATTCACTGCGTAACGTAGCTCTTTGAGAAATAGTTGTTACTTGCAACCACGCTCTTTGTTTGAAATAAGGTTCTAATTGTCCTACTACTGCTTTTGGATTTTTAGGAAGATTTCTTTTCGAAGAAGTAAGAAGTTTTTCTAATTTTGAAACAATTTGACCACTCATTTCATCGCCAGTTTTTTTACTTGTTTTTTGTTTCGAAGCTGTGCGATCATTTTGTTTTTGTAATGCGGCAACAACATTTGGATCGGTAAAATCAAAAGCCGTAACTTGCATTTTCATAGAAGGTTTCATACGAACAACTATATCTTCTTTTTTACCAAAGCCTTTCGATTTCATTTGCATTAAATAGCTCGATGCTTGTTCAGAAGATAAATCAGTATCAACTAAAAGTAATGCACCTCGAAGCAATATGCCTGTCATAATACCATCATCTAAAGAAGGAGTTTGTTTCAATATCATTTGTCTAATAAATTGACCTTGGTTGTACGAGCGTTGAAAATCTCCAATGCCATAGGAATGTCTCGAACGTAGCGACTGAAGGGTAGATTTAGCATTGTCTTGAAATCCAAGCAATTCTAATAACCCCATTGCTTGAGAAAAACCAAATTCTATATAATGGTTTATCTTTGGAACTCCACTTATACGAACTACTTCTTTATGGTATGTATTCCTACCTCGGTTTGCACGAACATTTGTTAATTTGTTTAAACCTGAAGTATCATGAAATCCTGCATTCGCAGGAGTATCTCGTGGTATTGATATGACTTCTGCTTTTCCTTCATCTAACCACAACGATACAACATGGTTTGCATCAGCGTGTGGGTGGGAATGTCCTTCCCCTAAACGAGAATCTAATCCTGTGATTAAAATTGTGATCCGTTTTCCGCTAAGTTTGTTCGCTTTCGTTTGGTTCACTACAACATTTTCAGAGGCTTTTTCTAACGAAATTATCTCTGCTGAATAACGTTCAGTAAACAATAGTTTTTGGAATTTCGATACCAAGAAAGTACTACGATTCGATTCATAATTCTGTAATTCTTTTTCCACAGATGCATGTAGTTCTCCCGACTTTTTGTGAGAACAAGAATTCAAAGCAACGTTTGTTGAGCCTATTAAAAGGATCAACGTAAGTGTGATAACGGTAAGGTGGCGAATTTTTTGCACAATGGTTACGATGAGATATGTTATTAGAAAATCTTCTAAGTTACGAAAAAATAATGATATAAAATTACTTTTCAGTTCGTTTTACTTCGTCCCAATGAGAATCCATTTCAGTTAACGTGAGTTTATCGATAGTTGTTCCACTTTGAATTGCCGCTTTTTCAATACTTTGAAATCTTCGAATAAACTTATCATTTGCTCGTTGAACTACTGCTTCTAAGTTGATATTTTTTCGTCTCGACACATTCACTAACGAAAATAAAACATCTCCAAGTTCTTTTTCAATTTTCTCAGTATTTTCAGAATAAATTTCAACTTCTAACTCTTTTATTTCTTCTAATACTTTGGACCAAACCTCAGAAACTGAAGTAAAATCAAAACCTACTGCAGCCGCTTTTTCTTGAATTCTATGAGAACGTAACAACGAAGGTAAACTTTTTGGAACACCTTCAAGAACTGACTTTTTACCCTCTTGCATTTTCAAAGTTTCCCATTGTTCCAATACTTCTTGTTCAGAACTAATGTTGTTTTCTCCAAAAACATGTGGGTGACGGTGTACTAACTTTTCTGAAGAAGAAGCAATAACATCTAGTATTGAAAACGCATTTGTTTCTGAAGCAATTTCGGATTGCATAGCAATATGCAACAAAATATCACCTAATTCTTTCCGTAATTCGTCACTGTTGTTATGTTCAATAGCTTCTAAAGTTTCATACGTTTCTTCTAACAGAAGCGGGGCTAAACTTTCTTTTGTCTGCTTTTTATCCCATGGACAATGGTTTCTTAAAAGTGATACTATTTCAATATAAGTTGTAAATTGGTCAGAAATACTTGTAGGGTTTGCTGGTGAGGGAATGGGTATGTTTGACATTGTTTCGATTTGTCGGTAAAAAAATAATTCTTATCGACGATTTTCTTCCTACTTTTGTATATGAAAAAATCTGTCCTTCTCATTCGTTTAAGTTCTTTAGGTGATGTTCTGCTTACTACAGGGGTACTTAGAGAACTTTCGGAACAATTTCCAGATGTATCCATTGATGTTTTAACTTCTACAAAATTTACCGAAGTTTTTACAAATTCACCGTATATTCGAAACTGTTTTCCTATTGATACTACCCAATCTGCGGTACGCATGGCTGTACAACGAAATACAATCCTGAAATATGCACAAGAAGGAAAACCTTACGATTTCATTATAGATTTGCAAAATTCACTGCGAAGTCGTTTGTTTACTTTTGGTCTTTCTAAGAATATTGCTCGAATGAAAAAATATAGACTCGAAAAGATTGCAATGGTGCAGAAAAAAGAAAAACTAACCTTACCATTAATTCCTGATCGATATAGAAATACGATTCAAACGTTTTTTCAAATTCAAAATGATAATAAAGGACTTGATTATTTCAATTCAACGTACACTTCAAGCAACAACGAAAACTATATCGGGATAGCGCCAGGTGCGAAACATTTTACCAAACGATTACCAATTAAAATTTGGAAAAAGGTTATTGAATTGCTCAACAATCAAGGTTTTACCGTTGTGCTTTTTGGTGGTAAAGAAGATGTAAGTGTTTGTGAAGGTTTGTCTGATGACAAGAATAATAAAATTCTTAATAGAAGTGGGGCTACTTCATTAGTTGAAACTTCTGAATATTTACAGCAATGTGCGGTAGTTGTTTCGAATGATAGTAGTGTCGGTCACCTTGCTGCATCATTTAAAATACCAGTTGTTTCTATTTTTGGTTCAACTATCCCTGGGTTTGGTTTTGTTCCCTACCAAACCCAGAATATAATTGTTGAAAATACTTCGGCTTCGTGCCGTCCGTGTACTCATATCGGAAAATCAGAGTGTCCACTTGGACATTTTGATTGTATGAATCTATTAAGCCCTGAAACAATTGTCGAATCAGTTTTAAAACTTCTTACAAAGAATACGTAAATCGAGCTAATCCGTAACGTCCCATTATTGGAGCGCCAACAAATTCTCTAATTTGATTGTTGAATACATTCGTTACAAATATATCCACAGATAGGTCTTTCACCAAGCTCGATAAGTCATAACCAACACCAGCGTCAAATACAGTAAATTCAGGTACAAATCCTCTGAAATTACCTACACCGACTCTAAATCCATCTTGATAACGCATAGCAAAATTTGCTCTCCAAGACGAAGGTTCAGTGTAAGAAGCGCCAAGTCTCCAACGAATTCTTGGGCTGTTCATCGGTACATTGTACTGCACATTAGTTTCGCCTAATTCTTTGTTGTCAAAATCGTTATCACTCATCCAAGACCATGTTCCATAAACAGTTAATTTTTTGGTTATTTCTGCTTCCACACTTGCATCAACACCCCAATAGGTTACTTTTCCAAAATTTCTGTAACCAAGTAACAAAGAAGGTCGTTGACCATCAATGGTGTTTTGAGTTGGTTGAACAATTCCAACAGCAGTAGTTTTTAATGCATTCAATCTGCCTGCTGCTGCTGTAACAAGTTCATCTGCAAGTTGGTCTGCCGATTTCCCAGCTTCAACTAATAAATCTGGGTTCGTTTGAAATGCTTGAATCAATTTTGCTTTAAAATCATTTACATCAAAATTTGGTGCATACACATACGGAGCAAGTTGTTCAGATGGTCCTAAGAAGTTATCTTTAATAGCATAGTACAAATCAACCGCTACCAAAACTTTATCTGCTATAATTCCTTTATACCCAAGTTCATACATTTGAGTAATTGTAGGTTTTTGTAAATAATCAATAGGTAGTGGGTCAGATACTGCAGTTGGAGAAAAAGGCATTCTCATTTCACCGTTTTGGAAACCTTCAACATTTGTTACTCCTGCTAATTTACTAAGGAGTGACCCAAATTGGTTACGCAAAGCCGTATCGCCTAACATAAATGAATATGCATCTTTGTAATCTAAACCAACTCCAGATTTACGGTATCCAACAGTATCGATTAACGAAGTAGAAACTCTATTGTTCGGCGTTCCATCAAATGTAAACATACTGTTCCCACCTCTTAGCAATAAATCAACATTGCCTAATTGACCACCGGGTACTCCTAA